>JABSSP010000126.1 GCA_013213985.1 Candidatus Babelota bacterium
AATCGGAAAAAAAGTTCCTCACCAATTATAACATTCCAACCCAAACGTTGGCAGGCGTTTTGTACTGCTTGAATATTACGCGGTGGTGTTGAAGATTCTAAAAATAATGCAGGGATTTTTTTTTCTACAATAAAATAGGCAAGCGATTGTACGTCACGTGTGCCAATTTCTGATTGTGTGCTTATGCCTTGCAGGCCAACAACTGTAAAGCCATATTTTTTGCCAAAATAACTAAACGCGTCATGCGCGGTGACTAAAATTCGTTGTTCGGGTTTTAGTTTTTTTATTTTGGTAATAATGTTTTGTTCTAAGTTTTGTAATTTTTTTAAATAGATGGTTGCTCGTTTTTGGTACGCATCTTTTTTTTGTGGATCAACTTGTGAAAGGGTGTCAGCAAGATGTTGTACAACAATTGACCATAAACTTACGTTGTGCCAAATGTGTGGGTCGTAGGTGTCTGCAATTTCTGATTCTATCAGACTGGTGGTTGGAATTGTTTGTGTAACGGCAACGCTTGGCAAGTACGCAGACATTTTTTTTAAGATGCAGCTCATTTTATCTTCAAGGTGTAGACCATGATATAAAATAAGATCAGCATTAATTAAACGATGAACATCCCCCTCACGCGCACGATATAAATGAGGATCAACACCAGGTCCCATTAATGAATGAACAACAACATCAGTGTCGCCAATTTCTTGCGCGGCGTCAGCAATAATATTAGTTGTGCAAACAATTGATAGTTTATTGCTGTTATTTTTTTTAATATGTTGATCATGATGATGTACATAGGTTGCAAAAATAACTGTAAAAAGAACGCTTGCAATAATAAACCAACGAATGTGCATACAATTAAGGCAATCGATTTAGCGTTTCAAAAGAGCGAGAAATGCTTCTTGTGGAACTTCAACATTACCAACTTGTTTCATTTTCTTTTTACCCTTTTTTTGTTTTTCTAGAAGTTTTCGTTTTCGGGTAATGTCACCGCCGTAACATTTTGCAATAACATCTTTACGCAGTGCTGAAATAGTTTCACGTGCTAAAATTTTAGCACCAAGTGCAGCCTGAATTGCTACTACAAAGAGTTGGCGTGGAATGGTTTTGCGTAAACGTGCGGTTAAATCACGGCCCAGAGTATATGCTTTGTCACGGTGAATAATGCATGAAAGTGCGTCAACTGGATTTCCATTTAACAAGATATCCAGTTTCACCAAATCAGATTCTTCGTATCTTTTTTCTTCATAATCGAAACTTGCGTATCCTGAACTCAGTGATTTCAACCTATCATAAAAATCAGTTGCAACTTCAGCAAGGGGAAGATCGTATTTTAAGATAACGCGTTCGTCATCTAAGTAATTCATGTCGACTTGTGTACCGCGCATTTCTTGGCACAGTGAAAGAATGTTCCCCATATATTTTTTGGGTGTAATAATGGTAGCACTTATTATTGGTTCTAAAATTGTATCTATTTTGCTTGTATCAGGAAAGTCAGATGGGTTTTCAACATCAATTTTGGTTCCGTTACTTAATACAAGTTTATATAACACGCTCGGTGCAGTAATAATAACTGATAAATTGTATTCTTGTTCTAGGCGTTGTTTAAAAACATCCATGTGCAGTAAACCTAAAAACCCGCATCTAAAACCAAGCCCAAGTGCAGGTGATGATTTTTTTTCAACTTTTACACTGGCGTCATTGAGTGTTAATTTTTCAATTGCGTCATGAAGTGCTTCAAAGTCATCATTTGAAACAGGAAAAATTCCGGCAAAAACAACCGGTTGTGCTGGTTTGAATCCTGCGAACGGTGTACCTTCTTTTTTTGCATGAAAAATGGTATCACCAACACGCGCTTCTTTTACACTTTTCATTCCGGAGACTAAATAGCCAACTTGCCCAGCATATAATGCATCAACTGGTTTCTCGTCAGGATACATCAACCCAAGTTCAAGAACTTCGTATTTGGTTCCTTGTTGTGCAAGGGTGATCATGTCACCTTTTTTAATGACACCGTTTTTTACGGCTATCAAACAAATAACACCACGGTAATCGTTAAACCATGAATCGAACAATAATGCTTTTAATGATTCGTCGCGACTTCCTTGCGGTGCAGGAATGCGTTCTATAATTGCGTCGAGTGTTTCAGTAATTCCAATTCCCGTTTTTGCTGATGTAAGGATAATTTCTTTTTGTTTAAAATCAAAAAGAGATTCCATTTGTTGTGAAACACGCGGTACATCAGCAGCGGCCATATCAACTTTATTAATGATTGGAACAATAGTTAAATCT
The DNA here is from genome assembly GCA_013213985.1 of Candidatus Babelota bacterium. Taxonomy (GTDB): domain Bacteria; phylum Babelota; class Babeliae; order Babelales; family Vermiphilaceae; genus JABSSP01. Next base: position 2,287 of record JABSSP010000126.1, read on the forward strand.
TGGTCAAAGGCTAAATAAAAGTTGGCCATGGTTTGTGCTTCAACACCTTGCGCGGCATCAACCAATAAAAGTGCGCCTTGGCATGCGTACAGTGAACGTGAAACTTCGTAACTAAAGTCAACGTGGCCTGGAGTATCAATTAGGTTAAGTAAATAAAGTTCGTCTTTGTATTCATAAAACATTGAAGCAGTTTGCGCTTTAACGGTGATCCCACGTTCTCTTTCAACCTGGAGTTTGTCTAAAAATTGTTCATGGCGAGTGCGGTCAGAAATTGTTCCTGTTGTTTCTAATAATCGATCAGACAGTGTTGACTTGCCATGATCAATGTGAGCAATAATTGAAAAATTTCTAATGCGCTCAGTGGGAAAATCTTTAAGATTAATTTTTTTTAAATCCATATACTAACAATTTTTATCAAGTGAAAAGAGTGACTAGCACATATCTTTCATTATACACAAGACACATTCATTATACAATCAATTAGCCATGTAGGCTTTTACTTGCGCATTCAAGCAAACATGATTCGACACTCGGATTGCCACTCGAACTTAGGCAGCCCTGAAAACACTCGCCGAATGGTGCAAGAAGTTTTAATGTTGGGCCGGCTGCTTTGATGATTTGTCCCAGTTCTTTTAGATCGACCTGGTTTGCTAAGCTTTGTATGGTACTATCGACTTGATCTCCTGTTTGATTAATTTGATTTTTGATAAGAAGAGTTCCAACCACCACTGTGGCAAAGCCAGTTAAAACAAGGATCGGTTTCCCCCATTGTGAAAGTTTCTTGTTAACGCGTTCACAGAGTAAAACTCGTTTTTTTCCTCTGGGTAATGGAAGGGGGCTGATTGATCCTCCATTGAAAGAGACCTGTATGGAATCGACATGATTTATGTTTGTACTTGGCAGTAGTTCGGGTATTTGAAGATAACCTATAGATGATTTTAGTCCTGTTTCATTCTCGGACGTATAGGTAGTATGAGAGGATAATAATGTGAAAGAAATTAATAGGGGATAAAAAGAAGAATTGAATTTTTCATGAAATGGCCTTTCTTATTATTTACTCTAGTTAATTCTAGTTTTACTTATGCTTTCCGGAACAGGTTATAAAGCAGTCAGCATATGTTTTCTCTTGGTCTAAACATGTTACAACACAATCAAAAAATGGTTAAAATGGCTTGAGTTGCTGCTTCACTTCATTTTCAGTTTTTTTAATTTGATCAATAATGAAAAAGGCTGAGAGTGCGCCAATTCCGACAATTAAAAGTGCTTTCCCCCATTTTGAAAGTTTTTGGCTCACTTGATCACAAAACGTAACTCGTTGTCTTGGACGTATTCTGGATTCTTTCCCTAATATATACTGGTGATCTGCTGTGAAGCTGGGAGTTCGGCTAATAGAATATGAATCATCATTATTTCTAAGTAACGATCTATCAAATGGAGTGTAATGATTATCTGTGCTTTCGCTAGCGTATATACTGTGAAAAAAAAAACTTGAAAAAAGAATTAAGAGGGGGGAAAAAAAAAGTGCAGATGTTTTTGATTTTTTCATAGAAGTACCCTTATTATTTTCGGGATACTTATGTCAACATCGCTTGTAGTTAATAGCAGTCTAGTAATTAACATTGGGTGGTGCAAAGACTTGGCTATGTAGTTTGCGTACCAAGGTGTGTATAAGGGTAGTTTTCTTGTCTTATTTGTTTGTTCGGGTTATTCTTACAATATCCTCTGTTATAAAGTAAATTGGTAGTCTTCGCTCATATAAGGACCTATCTATGGAACCGGCAAACCAAGATAAATTGTCACACACGGGTGTTAAACAAGTTTTGATTGAAGACGAATTAAAAAGTTCGTTTCTTGACTATGCGATGTCTGTTGTTGTCAGTCGTGCGATACCTGATATTCGCGATGGTTTAAAGCCAGTGCATCGACGTGTGTTGTACACGATGCATCAACTTGGTTTTCATCACAACAAGCCGTATCATAAATCTGTCCGCGTAGTCGGTGATGTACTCGGTAAATATCATCCACATGGTGACCAAGCGGTGTATAACACCATGGTTGGTATGGTGCAACCTTTTTCAAAACGATATCCTCTACTTGACGGTCAAGGTAACTGGGGATCCGTTGACGGAGACAATGCGGCGGCTATGCGTTACACCGAAGTGCGCATGGAAAAAATTGCACAAGAATTACTTGCCGATCTTGATAAAGATACGGTTCTTTTTGTTCCTAACTTTGACGAATCAACCGTTGAGCCAACTGTTTTACCAAGTAAATTGCCGAACTTGTTAATTAATGGAACAACTGGTATTGCCGTTGGTATGGCGACATCAATTCCGCCACACAATCTTGCAGAAGTTGTTGATGGTTGTTTGGCACTGTTAAAAAATCCTGATCTTACTGATGATGAATTGTTCACAATTATTCCAGCACCAGATTTTCCAACCGGTGGTATTATTTGTGGCCGATCAGGAATTGTTCGAGCATATAAAACTGGTCGCGGTAAGTTAACATTGCGTGGTGTTGTTGAGATTGAAGAAAATAAAAAACATAATCGGTTAATTATTACTGAATTGCCCTACGCGGTTAATAAAGCATTGCTGACTATGAAAATAGCTGATCACGTGCGCAACAAAGTTATTGAAGGTATTTCAAATATTAAAGACGAGTCAAACCGTAAAGGGATGCGTCTTATTATTGATCTTAAAAAAGGCGAAGTTCCTCAAGTCGTATTAAACCAGCTTTATAAATATACTAACTTACAAACGACGGTTTCTTTCTTAATGCTTGGTCTTCTTGATAATCGGCCAATGGTTTTCACGTTGCGTGAAATGATTCAACACTTTAATGCGCATCGTAGAGAAGTTGTCTATCGGCGCAGTTCTTATGAACTTAGAAAGGCGCAAGCACGCGAACATATTTTTGCTGGATTTATTATTGCATTACAAAATGTTGATGAGGTTGTTGCTCTTATTAAAGAATCAAAACACGCAGACGAAGCAATTGAAAAATTAAATAAACGATTCTTACTGAGTTCAGAACAAGGTAAAGCAATTCTTGAAATGAAACTTCAGCGCTTGACCGGACTTGAGCAAGAAAAAATTCACCAAGAAATGGAAGAGTTGCGCAAGCGCGTTGCCCAATTACAATTAATTATCCAAGATGAAGCTATATTAAAAAGTGTTGTGATTAAAGAGTTAGAAGAAGTTAAAGAACGATATGCAGATGC
>JABSSP010000127.1 GCA_013213985.1 Candidatus Babelota bacterium
AAAGCGTAGAAATAACAACATTTGGTTGGTAGTGCTCTATTTGGAATATCATGTCGTCAATGTTCTCTACTTTGTCTGCTTTGTTAAAAACATAGAGCATGTTTTTGTCTACACCAAGCTCTTCAAGAATGTCATTAACAATTTCAATATGGTCTTGATAATTAGGATCAGAAAGATCAACAACATGCAAAAGAAGATCCGCATATTGTAGTTCAGAAAGTGTTGATTTAAATGCATCAATAAGATTGTGTGGTAAATTTTGAATAAACCCTACCGTGTCAGAAATGACGCCAACTTTTTGACTGTCTACATATAGTTCACGTGTGGTGGTATCGAGTGTTGCAAAAAGTTTGTCTTCTACAAGTACACCGCTGTGTGTAAGTGCATTTAAAATTGAAGATTTTCCTGCATTGGTATAACCGATAAGGCAGATGTGGGGCACGCCTCTGCTGAGCCTTTGTTTGCGCTGAGTTTCACGTGCTTTATGCATGCGTTGGAGTTGACGTTTAAGTTTTAAAATATCACCTTCAATTTCACGTGTTTCTTTTTCTTTAAGTGTTTCACCTGCACCACTGCGCATTCCAATGCGACCACTTTGTTGTGCTAAATGAATTCCCTTGCCTGCAAGCCGTGATTTTGCATGATGCAGCATGGCGATGTCAACTTGCAGTTTACCTTCAGCAGACGTTGCGGCTTTTTCAAAAATTTCGAGTATTAATTGTGTGCGATCAAAAACTTTACAGTGCAAATAATCTTGTAAATTTTTTTCTTGTCGTGGAGAAAGAGGTTCAGAAAAAATAACTTCTTCTATTTCTTGTTCGTCACATATTTTTTTAAGATCTTCAAGTTTTCCTTTGGTGAGAAAATAGCCCGGATCAATTGAGCGTAATTTTATTTTTTCAACGTGATCATATTCAATGCGGTTTGTTTTTATTAAGTTGAAAAATTCTTCAAAATACGAATCAATATCTCTTGTTTTGTTGTAAGGGGCATGAACAGCGACAGCAAGTGTTTTTGGATAAATATCCGTTACATACATGTTTTCTTTTGCCATGATATTCTTTCAGGTTTGGCGATCAAGGTTTATGATTTAAAGATACCATAATATTAATGATTCGCCACTTACTAAGGGAACACTTTAATGGTATACTACAGATAAAATTAATCACCTTACTATAAGTATCAACTAGGGTTAACTATGTTCAACTTTCTAACTGAACGTTTTTCTTCTATTTTTTCTGCTATCACTGGGTCAAACAAATTATCTGAAAAAAATATGGCTGACGCTCTTGATCAGGTTAAAGATGCGTTATTAGAAGCCGATGTGCCTCATCATGTGGCAAAAATATTTTGCGAGGATATCCGTACACACGCAATAGGAACAAAAGTACTTTCTTCTTTAAAACCATCTGATCAATTAGTGAAAGTGGTCCATGAACGATTACAATTTTTTCTTGGCGGTGATAGTGCGTCTCATTTGTTGATGCACATTCCATTGACCGTGATGGTTATGGGCTTGCAAGGTTCAGGTAAGACAACATCACTTGCAAAAATTGCTCATCGCCTTAAAAAAGAATGGGGTAAAAAAGGGAAGCGACGAAAAATTTTATTAGCTTCGGTTGATTTTTATCGTCCGGCTGCAGTTGAGCAGTTAAAAATATTAGCAAAACAAATAGACGTCTCATTTTATGCATCACCTGAAAAAGATGTTATAAAAGCGGTTCATGACATTTGTCAGTATCGAAAAAAAGGGTGCTATGATATTTTACTCCTAGACACTGCGGGCCGTCTGCACATTGATCAGGATATGCTTAAAGAATTGCAGAAAATTCAATCATACCTCAAACCTAATCATAACATTATGGTTCTTGATTCTATGACCGGACAAGAGTCATTAAATGTTGCCCAATCTTTTGAAAAAGAAGTGGGATTCGATTGTGCCATGATGACAAAAATGGACAGCAATGCTTCAGGTGGTGCGGCATTGGCGTTTAGGTATGTGATTAAAAAACCGATTATTTTTGTGGGAACCGGTGAAAAAACTGAAGATTTAGAAGTATTTCACCCTGATCGCATGGCCGGCCGTATTTTAGGTATGGGTGATGTTATCAGTCTGGCTGAACGGGCAGAAGAGCGAATCGACAAAACGCAACAGGAATCCTCATATAAGGCGTTACAATCAGGGCGTTTAACCATGCAAGATTTTGACAATCAGATGAGCATGATGAACAAATTAGGCTCATTTTCACAAATACTCAAGTATATGCCGGGAATGGGCGGGCAAAAGATTTCTCAAGATATGCTTGATCGCGGTGAGAGTGAGATGAAAAAATTTAGAGCAATTATCAGTTCGATGACTCCAAAAGAAAGATCTGGAGGTATTATTGTTGATACTTCTCGCAAAAAAAGGGTGGCTCGGGGTGCCGGTGTTCAGCCCAATGATGTAAATCTATTGCTACAGCGCTTTCAACAAGCCCAGCAATATGTTAAACTTTTTAAGAAGTTTGGTCGTTTTAATAATAGTTTTAAGTGATTTAATAGGAACGATGGTATGCCAGTAAAAATTAGGCTCGCTCGTATAGGTAGAAAAAAGGTGCCGTTTCACCGTATTGTTGCTATAGATTCGCGTAAAAAGCGTGATGGACAATTTTTGGATGATTTGGGCACTTATAATGCGCTTAGGGGTGAATTAGTAACCTTTCATGAAGATCGTCTACAGGATTGGATCTCTAAAGGTGCTGTGATGACCGATACGGTAAAAAGAATCAGAAAGCAGTATAAAAAGCAGACTGAACAACCTACCAAAAAGGTTGTCACAAAGGCAGCTCCTAAAGAAGAGAAAAAGAGTGATGCTGTTGCGTAATGCATTGCAAGAGGAATTGAGATGCTAAAGGCAGCAATTGAATATGCAGTAAAAATGATCGTAGATGATCAAGATAGTGTATCGGTAAATGAACAGCAGGATGGTGATAAGATTAGGTTTATTATCAAAGTTGCTGATCGTGATATAGCTCGGGTTATCGGTAAGGAAGGACGAACCATTAAGGCGTTGCGCAGACTTGCAAAGCTCATTGGTCCTGCCGATAAAGAAATTTCAATTGATATCAAGTAAATGAAAATCTCGATACTTTCTGTTTTTCCAGATCTTTACACTTCTTTTTTGAGTACAAGTTTAGTCAGCCGAGCGCAAGATAAAGGACTCGTTACGTTTGATACAACGAGTTTTTTTTCTTTTGTTAAGCCGGGTGAACGTATTGATACGCCGACGTTTGGTCATGGTGCCGGTATGGTCATCAAGCCCGAGGTTGTCGAACGTGCTATTGAAGAAAAAACTAAACAACATGGTAAAGCCTATAAAATTTTCTTCTCTCCACATGGAAAAAAACTGAATCAAAAAAGATTACAATCGATTGCAAAAAAAGTTCAAGAATATGGGCACTGTATGTTAGTACCTGCTCGTTATGAAGGCATGGATGCTCGGGTAGAAGAACACTATGCTGACGAAATTTTGTCAGTTGGTGATTTTGTACTCATGGGGGGTGATCTTCCTGCCATGATGTTTTTGGAAGGTTTTTTACGTTTGATTCCAGGGGTTGTTGGCAAACAGGAGTCGGTTGAAAGAGATTCGTTTTATGGATCCTTTGTTGATCATCCGGAATATGGTGGACTTGCAACGTGGAAAGATAAAAAAGTTCCTGATGTGGTACGTTCTGGAAATCATGCGTTACTTGAACAGTGGCGTTTAGATTGTGCAGCAAAAAGAACAGTTTTTAATCATTTTGATTGGTTGCGATCAAGTGGGTTAAAAAAAGAAGAAAAAAAAATTGCACAGCGTCATTTACCATCTCATTATGTTGCCTTGATGCATGAAGATGTGCATATTGGCGACCATGGTGCAGTTGGTACAACGTCGGTAACTTCACTTGATATACATGATATTGCTCGGTCATCGCGTACGTATGGTATGAAAAATTATTTTATTGTTACACCGTTGATTGATCAACAGCGCATTATAAATACGTTATTAGATTTTTGGAATAGTGACGTTGGTATTAACTACAATCAAAGTCGCCACGAAGCAGTGAGCCGAGTGAATGTAGTCGATACTATTGATCAGGTTATTGAAAAAATAACAAAAAAAGAGGGTAAAAAACAATTGTTGGTTGCAACG
>JABSSP010000128.1 GCA_013213985.1 Candidatus Babelota bacterium
GGGTAATTCTTCTTTTCTTATTTTTGTGTTGGGTGATTCTATAGAATCAAAATAATGATACGTCATGGTTCCTCTGTCATGAACCACTGTAGTTAAAATCCAATGCCCTGATCCCTTGCCTTTATACATATCACCTATAATAAAATGGTGATAGGCACGTTCACCTTTTTTTATTGAACGTAAAAAAGGAGCAAGATTTTTTAATTTTTCTTTTGGATAAAGAGGAGAAAAAAGATATTGAGGGTGTTTAATGTCCTCTATGACACTTATATTTTTATGATCTGCCACAAGACGATTGAGTCCGTCATCAGTAAGTAATTCCCATTTATTGGGTTTTTGGAGTTTCTTTTGCCATTCGGCAAGAGGAAAAACACCACCAGGAGTATTTGGTTGCGCTTGTAATTGTGCTTCCAGAGTTTTATGATCAATAGCTCCTTGTAGAAATTCGTCGAATATTAGCGCGCTGTTTACTGCATGATATCCACATGTATTACCGTTTTGTAAACAGACTTCATGTTGTATTGTCCGTGTAGGTGATTCTACTGCGCCATTTAATTGAGAGAATCCAAAAATTAAGCTGATCAATAGAGTAAATTTGATATTTTCCATGATATTTCCCATTTATAGATTATGTATGATATATTAATATTCTTATATTTATAATTGTAACAAAGATATGAAAAATATCAATGGGTGTTCATATTGAAACAATAGAGGAAGTTGTGTCATTTGCAGGGTGGTATTGAATGGAATATCAAAATTATGCTTCCTTTGGTAGGCTCATGAGGGATAATACAATAATACGTTGAAATAGATGATAACAATAATAAGGAGCGGGTATGACTTGGTCTAGTGGCATCTGGGAAGTTATGAGACAGTCAGATGGGGTTTCCTGGCTGATATTACTTTTTTTATTGATTATTTCTGTAGCGGCATGGAGTATATTTTTTTACCGAATTTTATATCTCAGACGTGAAAAAAAACAGCTCATGAAGTTTCTTTCAAAAATAAAAAGCGGAGCTACGCTTCAAGAGCTTTCTGCGGTTGCCTCTGCGAGTTCTTCAGAAACAGTTAAATCACTACTTTCACAGACTAGTAATTTGATAGCGTCTCAGGTGGCAATAAATCGGCAAAAAAGTATTGGTGAATTTATTACCGAATCACAGTGGAATATGATTCAGGATACCATGTACCAACATATTGATCATGCCTTGCAAAAGTGGCAATTTGGTCTTATGTATTTGTCTACTACGGCTGCGGTAGCCCCGCTTTTAGGATTGTTTGGAACAGTCTGGGGACTAATTCAAGCATTTGTCGGCGTAAGCCAGTTAAAAACAGCCGATATGGGTGCAATGGCTCCCGGCATTGCGCAAGCATTAATTACAACGCTTGTGGGCCTTGTTGTTGCGATACCGGCCCTTATTATGTTTAATTATCTGAGTTCCCAAGTACGTTCAATGGATCACTTATTGACCAAGTTGGTGCATAAAGCTGCTGTTGCCACGCAAGGGTTTGTTAAATAGGAGGGGCACATGAGAAAATATAGACGCCGTTGGAAAGACGTACAAATAGATACGCCGGGGATGGTGCTCACTCCTTTGACTGATATGGCCTTAACCCTTTTAGTTATTTTTATGTTTGCCGGACCTGTAGCATATCGCTCCATGAGCGGTGAGACAACGAATAATGATGTAGAAGTATCAACCAATTATGAACCATCAAAAAGTGAAACACCTTCAATTGTGGTTGGTATCCAAAAAGGCCAGTCAGGGGTAGAGGTGTTACTCAATGGAAAGATAGTAGCCGCGGATGATGTTTTAAGTGATACAATTAAACAGCTCATGGGTGATAATAAAGACCAGCTGATATCAATTGAGGCAGGTAAAGAAGTGTCGTTTGATGAGGTTATACGGGTTATTAAGCAGTTAAAAAGCATCGCAGGCATCGATTCAATTTCATTGGCTTCAAAGGCAAACACCGATTAGTTTTTTCCATTTTTTGTCGACACGTGGTTTTGATTTGCTTATACTGTATAGAGAAATGGGGGTCTTATTCTCCTTGTCATATACAAATTGGCAATATTCGGGTAGGATTGAATATATAGAGTTCCACACGAGAATGGTCTAATCAATTAAGCAATCAGGTATTATATGAATTCAAAAGCAAGAAAAAAGTTATTTCAGCAGAGTGGTCCCGGCAATCTATTAGCTATTATAGCGATTATTGTTATGGGGCTTGTTTTTTTAGCTCAGTTAACACAACATACTCGACAAATCAAAAGAATTAACTACTCCACTTTTATTGGTCATGTCGAAAAAGGTGAAGTTGAACGAGTTACTGCCAGTGGGCAACATCTTACAGGTAAATTAAAAAACGGTACCGACTTTGAAACGGTTGTTGCTGAAACTCCTGAAAATTGGAAACTTCTTAAGGATCATAAGGTACAAGTTAAAGTCTTGTCTTCTAATGAACAATTTGGAGCATGGTATATGCTGCCACTTGCGTTGCTTGCAATGTTCCTTGGTATAATTGGTTGGTACTTTTTCCGTCAATCTCGAGGATCGAGCTCGGGGGGAGCAACCGGTGGACCAGGAGGCATCTTTGGTATTGGTAAAAGCCGCGCACGGATGTATATGCCTTCAGAAATTAAAGAAAATTTTAATTCTGTAGCAGGAGCCGTCGAGGCAAAAGAGGAATTACAAGAGGTTGTTGAATTTTTAAAAGATCCTAAAAAACATAGTCGTTTGGGTGCCAAAATTCCTCGTGGTATTTTGTTAGTCGGTGAACCAGGAAATGGTAAAACGTTGCTTGCTAAGGCTGTAGCGGGCGAAGCTAATTGTCCATTTTTCAGTGTAAGCGGCTCAGACTTTGTTGAAGTTTTTGCTGGCGTTGGGGCTTCAAGAATTCGTGACCTTTTTGCAAAGGCTCGCAAACATGCACCGGTTATCATTTTTATAGATGAAATTGATGCGGTTGGTCGCCAGCGTGGTGTTGGCTTTAGTGGCGGGCACGACGAACGTGAGCAGACGCTTAATCAGCTTTTGAGTGAAATGGACGGTTTTCAAACTTCAAAGGCTCCTGTCATTATTATTGCTGCAACCAATA
>JABSSP010000129.1 GCA_013213985.1 Candidatus Babelota bacterium
AACGTCCACGTCTTCGAATCACTGAGGTTTGGAACTTTGTAAACCAGAATTCTGTTGTCGTTCGGGGAGAGTGCGACCTGAACGAGTATTTATAAAAAGAAGAAACTTTCGACCAATCACTTGTGTATTCTTTTGCAGGACAACAACTCCATACTATTGATTCGGTAAGGGATATTTTTTTACCTAAAGTTATTGCTGCATTTTTGTTGCTTGCATCACTTGCATTGTTACCCTTGATAATTAAAAAAATTAAAAAGGCAAAACAAGTTAAAAATTAATAAAGGTAAGACGGTATGAATCGTGATGATATGCTCAAGTGGGGTTGGCTTGGTATTTTGTTTTTATTGGCAATTGGCGCTTTTTCCTTTTACTATTTTTCAGGATACGAATTTAGTCTTTCTGCTGTACAACGGCAAGCTGATTATTTGTATCAACTTGTACAAAATAAGTATGTTCTTTCTATTATTTTATTTTGTTTGATTTTTATTGCAGCAACTGTTTGTTTTATACCAGTGACCGTATTGTTAAGTGTGGTAGCGGGATTTTTATTTGGTGTAATGCCAGGAACTTTGTTGGCAGTGTTTAGTGCGACGGCTGGTTCTTGTATTATTTTTCTGATCATGCGGAATACGGTGGGTAAAAAAATACAAAAAAAATACGCGACTAAACTTACAATGTTTAATCGCGATTTAGAGAAATATGGAGCGTATTATTTACTGGCGTTACAATTGTTGCCCGTTACGCCAACATTTATTATTAATTTAGGTGCAGGATTGTCATCAATAAGCTTGCGTACTTTTTTTTGGACCACTGCTTTAGGGCTTTTACCGGGCACGTTGGTCTATTCTTTTGCGGGCCAAAAATTGCACAGTATTAATTCGCTTAATGATTTGCTTTCTGCACCAATTTTATTGGCCTTGGTAGGATTGGCTGTTTTGGTCTTGCTCATGCGTGTGGTAAAAAGCTTTTACGATCGCCCGATTCCGTAGTCTGCAGCAAAATTGTTATACGCAGCTTTTGATTGTTCCCATTCGTACAGTGCAAGGTACATATCATCAGCGGTGCATGTTTTGTCGTACAATACGGCATGCATGCCAAGCGCGCGTGCAGTTTCAATGTTTTCAGGACAATCATCAAAAAAGATACACTCTTCAGGATCCAAATTGTGCTCTTGTAAAAGCTTTACATAAATAGCTGGATCAGGCTTTATATATCCCACATCACCTGAAAGAACGATACCGTCAAAGTACTTATCTAATTTAAACTCTTTTATTACGAGTTTTCCTGATTCTTTATCCCAGTTTGAAAGTCCGTAAATGTTGTGACCATCTTTTTTGCAATCTTTGATAAATGCTAAGGTATCAGGAATGAGTTTTCGTGTTTTGGCAAATATTTTTGGATTAAACATCATGCGAGTGATTGCAGAAATTAATTTTTTCTCCGATTTATTTTTAAAAAATGCAGAATGTTTTTCTAGCGCGACGTTGATTATGTATAGTGTTTCTTCCATTGATCTTCTGCCTGCAAGTAAATCACACATGCATTGTGGTAAAAGGTTCCCCTGTTCGTCGCATGCTAACACTTCGTCAGAATGGCGTGGTTCAATGAGATTAAAGAAAGCAAACAATCTATTACGTAGAGTATTAGACATTCCTCTTGTACCGTTTCCTGCAAGAATATAGCGCATGAATTTAAGTGGACCTACTTGCCAAGTGGTTGATTTACGGCTTGTATCTATGACTACTCCACCAAAGTCTAATATGATATTTTCAGCCTTGAGTGGTAATCCTATATGAAATAATGCGAGTAAAGATACGAGATATTTGTTGAAACGCATGATGAGATCTCCATTGATATAAGGTTCAATTTTTCCTCTATTGCTATTATAAAATCTATCATTTTTTTGCTAAAAAGGCAAATTTAAATAATTCAACCCCGGTAAAGTTTCAAATAGAAAACATTATATGGCTATCTTTCAATAAATAAAAAAGGCTATTCCATGGTCGGTGGATATTCTCTGTTAATTACAGCATATTATTTAGATTTATTTTTTTGTTGATAAGTCATTTATATTTATATGAAATTGTCACATTGAATGGGCGTGCAGGACTTGATATCGGTATGTTTAAGATATCGAAAAAGTATGTTCATATTTTGGGTTGACTTTTACAAAGAAAAGATTTCATTTGAAATGTTTATTTTTTACTTTATACTCGTTCATAGTTACAAGAAATTGTATGAGCTTACAAAAAAAAGTATTGTACTCGGTGTTTTTTAACATTTTATTTTTAAAAAGAGGTACTTCTATGAAAACAGCATTTTCAACAAAGAGTGCGTTATTCTTGAGTTTGACATTATTGGCAAGCACAGGACTTTTTGCAGGCGAGGTAAAACCTGTAGAAAAAAATGATACAGTGGCTTCAACAGCAACTAATAAAAAGAATGCTCAAAATAATAATGAATCCAATGGCACTGAAAACGATGGAGAAGGTCAACAAAAGCCAGCTCCTGAAAAAGAACCTGCTCTTACGGATGTAGAAAGAGAAGCTAAGATCCAGGCAGCAACTGATAAGCTTGCAGCCCTTGATAAACAGCGTGAAGAAACTGTAAAAGAAAGAGACGCTTTGACAGTTGGTTTTTGGAAGAACACTAAGCTGTTCTTCAACAACAGACGCGAAGAAATCGTAAAAACTAAACTGATGGCTCTTTTTGCAGTGTTTAGTGTATTGCATCTAGGACGTTATGGATACAACTTCTTATTTGAAGAAGACGAAATAGACGTACGTCGTAGCCGTTGTCGCACAGAATAAGCTAATTACCGATATAATTTTTTTGTAAGCGAGGGATGTGTGAAAACACATCCCTTTCTTTTTTGAACTTTATCTGTCTATAGATTAAAATGAAATATAGTGGTGTACTAAATATATTTATGCGGTAACTGGACTAAAAAATGGATTTATACCAACAAGAACTCCTTGATCATTATTATCACCCACGAAATCGTGGAACATTGCCTCATGCGGATTTTTCTTCCGGTGAACATAACCCGTCATGCGGTGATAGTGTTTCAATGCAAGGCATTGTGAAAAACGATCAACTGGAAGAAATTTATTTTCAAGGTTCCGGGTGTGTCATCAGTCAAGCTGCAGCTTCAATGGTCACAGAAAAATATAAAAATAAATCATTAAAAGATATTCTGTCTTTAGACAAACAAAACGTTCTTGACTTAGTCGGTATCAAACTTGGTCCTACACGTTTAAAATGTGCTTTGCTTGCACTGC
>JABSSP010000013.1 GCA_013213985.1 Candidatus Babelota bacterium
GCAATATGAAACAAGATTAATATCGATACGCCTATCTAGAGCACAATTTCGAATTAAGAAAAAGCCCTTTTTACATGCGTTCTGGACGACTTACCCCTAATAGGGTTAAAGCGAGGCCAAAGGTGTTCCTGAGCAGGGTGATAAGGGCCAATCGAGAGCGTGATTGCTCAATATTCTCCATGTCTATGATTCGGTGAGTACTATAGTAACGGTGGAACATATCAGCAAGTTCAATAATATAATAGGTTAAAAGATGGGTTTGATGATTTCTATCAATTGATTCTAAAACAGCTTTTAGTGACGCAATTTTTTTAATTAAGAGTAAATCTTCTTTTTGTGGGTTGATGTCTTTTGTTTTTATGTTTTGTAATTCTTTATGTTCTTGTGCTTTTGCCAAAATACTTTTTGTTCGCACGTAGGCATATTGCACATAATACACAGGATTTTCATTTGTTTGTTTAAGCGCCAGTTCTAAATCAAATTCAAGTTGAGCGTCTGCCTTACTATGCAAATAAAAAAAGCGTGCAACGTCTGCACCAACAGTTTTAATGACATCATCAAGTGTAATCATTTTGCCGGTGCGTTTAGACATTTGCACCAGTTCGCCAGCTTCTTTCATTCGTACAAGTTGATACAAAATAACGTCAAGTTTTGTTTTATCTAGTTTCAATGCACGGCGAATATTTTCTAATCGTATAGCGTAACTATGATGATCATGTCCCAAAACGAATGCAACTTCTTGTGCACCACGTTCAACCTTATTTAAAAGGTATGCAATATCTGCAGCGGCGTATGTCCACTCACCGGTTGATTTTTTTATAACGCGATCTTTATCGTCACCAAATTCAGTTGACTTAAACCACAACGCACCATTTTTTTCGTAAAGGCATCCGTTTTGTTGTAAAATCTCTATTGCTTGGTTTATTGCGCCACTATCATGCAATGTTTTTTCTGAAAACCATGTGTCAAAAGTAATGCCATAATCTTGAAGTCTTTTTTTTATACGCGCGAGCATTTTGTCTTTTGCGTACGTTGAAAAAAACGTATCGTCTTTTTGTAAAAGGTCATTGCCGTATTCTTCTGCGCATTCTTTTGCAAGTTCAATTAAGTAGTCTCCGCGATATCCGTCTTCAGGCATATCAACACTTTGTCCAAGTTTTTGTAAGCATCGAGCTTTAAATGATGCGCCCAGTTTTTGCATTTGCGAGCCGGCATCATTGATGTAAAATTCTTTTGTTGTATCGTGCCCCAAAAAACGCGTAACGTTTCCAAATACATCACCAATAACACCGCCACGACCATGGCCAAAATGCAACGGGCCAGTTGGGTTTGCACTGACAAATTCAATGTTAATTGCTCGGCGAGGTTGATCAGGATCAAGTTTAAAAAAAGTTTCTTTTTGTTCGATAAGTTGTTTTGTTAAATCAGAAAATGCATCAAGTTTTAAAAACAGATTAATAAACCCTGGTCCGGCGATTTCAATTTTTTCAATGGAAGGATGTTTAAATGTTTCAGTTATTTCCTGTGCAATTTCACGTGGATTGCGGCCGAGTTTTTTAGCCAGAACTAATGCAGCGTTTGTATTTAAATCACCGAATGCTGCTTTTTTTTCATCAACGTTTAAAATCAGTGCGCAGGGATCACCAGTTTTTTGATCGACATTAAAGTGCGAAATAAGATAGTGTGTAAATGCTTCTTTGATTTGGGATATTATGTTCATAAAATGACCTATCCATTTGTTGAATGCGGGGTATGTTAGTTTTTATTCATAATACTATAAACGGATTACTTTGTCATGAAAGGAAAAAAGTGAATACAAAAAAAGTATGGCGATAGCGATATACACCGCAACCACACAAGGTTTTTTATGCGCGGAATTTTGTACGCCAATAACTACCCAGCGATACCGTGAATATCAAAAACAACAGCAGCGTACAGAACTTAAAAAAAGATTAACGCGAGTAGATAAACAACGCGAAGGTTGCCAGTTGAAAATAACGCAAGTAAAGACTACGTACTTAAGTGCCATATAGAGTAATTGTGTACGTTATAGTAAGTTGGGGGTACAAAAAATTTATCCCAGCTTAGAATGGCGATTTTTGGAGAGCTTGTAGTTCGTACTAAACGTAGGTAGATCACAATCAAAAAAGACAAAAGAAAAAAATCGCTGCGATGAGCGGGGACTGTCTTTTTATTTTTTATGAAAGTCGCATACGAGGTTTCGTCGTTTCAACTCGACAGCTATTTGTCTATTTTCCTCGATGGATAAATAATGGCCATTTTTTGTTTTTGCAATTGTCTGATAAGCTTCGTCTACACCAGTTTGTATAAGTTTATGGGGGAAATTATGTTATTCTTGTAGTTGTTGGCTATAAGAGTCAAAGTCACCTGCATATTCTATCCCTCGCATGATATTGTTTGCCGTCTTGAGTTCTGTATCTAGCTGTTTTACTTTTTCATTAACGCACATACAGCATTGAGTTGCATAATGTCCTTCAATATCAGCACGGCGTTCTATATATTTAGTATATATGTTATAGGGTAGACCTATCAAGAAAGGTGCGCTGCTAAGAGTAAAAATAGGATAAATTGTTTTTCGCCAACCTATAGGATTAAACCTTTTTATCAAGAAGCATTCACTTAGCAGTCCAGCTAAAGCAGCAATGGGAACCACAACAAGTTGTCTAAGAGTGTGATCATTGTATTTCACATGTACAGATTCATGATGCATATTACAACGTTCTATACCATAACTTTCTCGTCTGCCACTGGCAGGAGTTTCAATGTAATTGTAGCCAGCCTGATAAACATCATCATTTGAAAGTCGTATAGGAACGAGCTTGTCCTTCGGAATTCCAACAGCTAATTGAGCCTCTCTTCCTAATTTTTGCAGATCAGGGTGCGCTTCCTCGGGTGGCAAAGGTGTACGTTTTGCTTTTGATTGATTTAATTTAACCATCCATGAAGATTGAGCTAATTTAGCTAACATTTTATCTAAATAACTTTTTCTATTAAGAGGAACAGATTTATCCATTGCCTGGGCTGAACCTGATAAAAGTAATGTTGCACAGAATAGTGTGCTGATTAGTTTGTTTTTCATGGTAACTCCATTTAGTTTTAATAGGTTTTTTATTTGTTTTCTTTTTCTAGTTTATCAAGTCGTTGTTGGAATCGTTGTGCTCTTTTTGTGTGTGATGGATGAGGGCTAATTATATTAATTAGTGTATAAATACATTTTTCCTTTAGATCTAAATTGTGAAAGAGTTGTATTTCTGCTTCATGCATTGCTTTCCAAAAATTTATTTGATTTTTTAAAATTGATGGATCATTGGGGATTGCATCATCAGCTTTTTGTTCTTGATGTTTGCTGTAGAGCATACAAAGGGTAAAACTCACCCCTAATTTTGCAAATCCCGTAGGTATGCGCAATAAGGTACGAGCTACAGTAGTAGGTTTCTTTTTAAAAAGCGCATTGGATGCAATATGTGTTAGAAAAGGAAAAAGAAGCAGCGCATGTTGCAAATTTTTGTATATCGTTGTTTTTTATGTGTGCATATTCATGGTGTAGAAAACCTTTGTATGTTTCGATATTTGAATTATCTATAAATATCTTCATAGTGGCGTATTTGTCGCGCTGATCAAACTCTAAGGGGTCTCTTGCATTTTTTTGTTGTAGTATTGCATTAATATGTGAATAAATATCGCCATGTAAATCGATGCTATTATACTTAGCAACCATAAGGCTAGGAAATAATCCATGTTGATTAACTTTTCGTACATTTAGATTTGGATCATTGAGTATGTCTCTGGCAAATTTCTGTACGGCAGAATTCCAAGGTTCCTTTGTGTGTTTATCAAAAAAAGGAGGGACTTCTTTCGCTATTAGAAGCCCATAGGACAGCCCAAACATTGGAACAGCCGAAATTCCCCAATGCACTCCAGTCATGGTGGCAGAAAATGCTTTTCTAGCATAATGGCCAAACCTACCCATCCCATGGGCTGAACCTGATAAAAGTAATGTTGCACAGAATAGTGTGCTGATTAGTTGTAGAGCTCCATTTTCGAGTTATAAAAAATATACAAAGACTAATAATTCCAATTGTACTATTTTTAATTGTTTTGTCAATTGCTATTCTACCCTGTTATGATAGACTCAATACTGTGATTAATAGGACCTAATGGATAAAGGTTAAACCTAATGGAAATAGCCGTTTTGCTCTCTGGAGGGGTTGATAGTTCAGTATCCCTGAAGCTACTCAAAAACCAGGGACACGATATTACCGCTTTTTACCTTAAAATTTGGCTTGAGGATGAACTTTCTTATTTAGGGCATTGCCCCTGGGAAGAGGATTTGCGTTATGTCAGGCAGGTTTGTGAGCAAGAAGGCGTACCTCTGAAGGTGTTTTCTTTACAGAAGGAATATCATGAGCAGGTGGTTGCCTATACTATTGCTCAGGTTCGTGCAGGTAGAACCCCTAATCCTGATGTCTTGTGCAATCAACGTATTAAATTTGGCATGGCATTAAACCATATTGGCCCTGAATTTGATAAAGTTGCCACTGGTCATTATGCTATCGCACGCGAGATTGAAGGAAGAACCCAATTGTTTCGTGCAACTGATCCCATCAAAGATCAAACGTATTTTCTTTCTTATTTAAATCAAGATCAACTTGGGCGTGTCCTTTTCCCCATTGGGCATTTACCAAAAGACAAGGTCCGTCAATTAGCGCACGAATTTAAATTACCAAATTGCAATCGTAAAGACAGCCAGGGAATTTGTTTTTTAGGCAAACTAAAATTTAGTGATTTTTTGCATCACTACCTTGGTGAAAAAACAGGTGATTTGGTTGAAATAGAAACCGGTACTATCATAGGGCAGCACAAAGGTTTTTGGTATTACACTATTGGCCAACGCCAAGGACTTGGTCTTGCAGGTGGTCCGTGGTATGTTGCTTCCAAAAATACTGAAAAAAATAGTGTCTACATTTCACGTAATTATTATTCTCAGGATAAAAAACGTGATACGTTTGTGGTGCAAGATTGCAATTGGTTATCAGGAACACAGCCAACAAA
>JABSSP010000130.1 GCA_013213985.1 Candidatus Babelota bacterium
CCTGCAAGAAAGGTAAATCCTGCAAGTAATAAAAGTCCGCTCACATTTTTCCTTTTTTAATGAGTATTTTGGAATCTTGAATATGATTGTGCTTGTTGACTTTAATAATCCGTCAAACGACAAAGCTTAAAATACCAGGAAGGGTAAGGAAGCCTGATACAAAAATTCTACCTTGGTTATCTATAGAAAAGCTCGTAGCTTCAAATCTAAATCCACCAAACACAATTGTCTTCCTCCCAAAAGGAGCAAAACTCAGATCAAACGTCCCGTTAGTATTCAATTGTATGACCACTAACTCTTCAGTAAGTTTTCCTGCGAATACCAAAATTTTTCCTACTGCATCGAGTATCACTCCAAAAACAATTGCAATATCTCCAGTTGTTCCAACTACTCTGCCAGTGCCAAAACCAAATGAACCGTCAAATTCACCAGTTGGCAGTAATCGTGCTATCGCAAAATTATTGGAAAAACTTTAATGATCAGGAATAATAAATCGTCCTAGATTACCAATTGTTCCTGGAACAATTCCAAAATTAATTCCAACAAAAGAAATTTTGCTCGTGTTATTTGATTCAAAAGAACCATCTAATAAGTCATCTGATTCGTCTAAGAAGGGATTAGCCAGAGCAACGGTCGCATTTCTTTCGATAATTGCAACAACAACTCCATCTTGATCATCCTCTTTGTTCTCTATCCCCAAATCAATGGAAAACACCATAAAAGAACACACGATGGCGCATACTATATTGTTCACACTATTCATTTTTTAACCCTTTTTAATAATTTTGCAAAGTATAACAAAAAACAAAATATATTATACACTCTGCTTTGCCACGTTTTAACATAGACGGATGTTATGAATTTAATTAATATAAAATGAGATCTATATTTTACTTTACTAGTGATTATGCAGATATGGAAGATTTAAAACAAATAGACGGCGTCGACATTTTTACCCTCAAAGAAACTGCCGAAGCAACTTCGTATGATTTTACTCCCAAAACATTTGAAGATTATTTGGGACAAGACGAACTGAAATCAAAATTAAAAGTTTACACCCAAGCAGCCAAGATGCGCCAAGAAGCTCTTGATCATCTGCTTCTTTTTGGTCCACCAGGTTTAGGAAAAACAACACTGGCTAATATTATGGCACACATCATGGAAGTCGGCATAAAAATTTGCAGTGGACCAATGATGGAACGTACCGGAGATTTAGTTGCAATACTTTCTGGTCTTGAAAAACATGACATTTTATTTATTGACGAAATCCACCGCATGCCGTCAGCCGTTGAAGAAATTTTATACAGCGCCATGGAAAACTTTCGTGTTGATGTTGTCATTGGTCAAGGTGCAGGCGCACAATCAATTAATTTACCGATCCACCCTTTCACTCTTGTTGGTGCAACCACAAAAACTGGTATGATTAGCGCACCACTGCGCTCACGGTTTGGCATCATCGAACGTCTTAATTTTTATTCACACAAAGATTTAAGTTCTATCATCATGCAAAGCGCACAATTTCTAAATTTTCCTATAGACAAAGACGCGGCGCTCCTTATTGCATCATGCGCACGAGGCACCCCACGAATTGCTAAAAAAATAGTTCGTCGTGTTAGAGATTTTGCACAAGTCGACAATAAAGATACAATCAATAAAGCATTAGTCACTCAAGCACTCGGTTTTTTGGGCATTGACTCAGAAGGACTCTGCAAAGTTGATCACATGCTGTTAAAAACAATCGTTATAGAGTTTGCCGGTGGCCCAGTTGGTCTTGAAACACTTGCATCAATGTTAGGTGAAGAGAAACAAACCATTGAAGAAGTTTACGAACCCTTTTTAATGCGCAAAGGCTATTTAGAACGCACACCGCGCGGACGACAAATTCCACACACAAAACTTCCTCTTTTAAAACAAAAATTTTTGGGACAAAAAAACTTGCTCTAAGATATTTTGCAAGTCGACATCAAACCGTCAAAATAGTAAACTAGTATAAATGCATTCCTTACAGACTTTTTAAGGAGTTAACATGGCCGGTCATTCCAAGTGGTCAACAATAAAACATAAAAAAGCAAAAGAAGACGCAAAGCGCGGAAAAGCTTTTACCAAACTTATCAAAGAAATTACCGTCGCTGCACGTCAAGGTGGTGGTGACCCTGCAGGTAACATACGACTGCGTACACTCATAGACAAAGCAAAAGATATTAACATGCCGCAAGAAAACACCATTCGTGCAATTAAAAAAGGCACCGGAGAATTGCCCGGTGTTTCATATGAAGAACTTGTCTATGAAGGCTACGGTCCACATGGCATTGCAGTCATAGTAGAAGTTCTAACTGACAACAAACGCCGTACCGTTGCAGAAATGCGCCATTTATTTTCAGCTAAAGGTGGAAACTTAGGTGAAAGTGGATCAGTCGGGTGGATGTTTGAAAAAAGTGGTGTGGTACGAATTTCTGGCGACACCAATGAAGACAAACTTTTAGAAGATTTACTTGAGTATGATATTCAAAATATTCAGACAGAAAACGGAAATTTCACCGTCATTTGTGATCCAAAATCAACCGCAGCAATCAAAAAACATTCGTCTGAATCCGGTTTGACTGTTAAATCAGCAGGCGTTGAATTAGTTGCAAAAAATCCTACATCGTTAGAAGATAAAGAAGCTGAAAAAGCATACGAATTTTTAAGTGCTCTTGATGACCACGACGATGTACAAAACGTATATACGAACTTAGCGTAGGAATAATTCATGATACGAAGCATGACCGGTTTTGCCTCAAAAATAATTCAATTAACGTTGTCCAACGACAGCAAATCAAATATTACTATCAATTTAAAATCACTTAATTCACGTTATTTTGAAACGAATTGCCGGATTCCCTACGCACTGAGCAGCATTGAATCTGAACTCACCAAATTGTTCAAAGAAAAACTATTACGCGGCAGTATTTATTGCACTATCCACATGAGCAACCCACAAATTTTTAAAAGCAGCATCGAAGCGTCCATGCCAGTGGCGCAAGGCTATGTCGATGCAGTTGATGACATTAAAAAGAAATTCAAAATTGAAGGTAATCTTGATATAGCAACCCTTCTTTCTCTTCCAAACATTTTTATAGTAAGTGATCAAGGTGTCGATGAAGAATCGAAAAAAGTAATCATCGATACCATCAATGAACTTATTGAAAACTTGATTGCGGTACAAACAAAAGAAGGTGAAGGACTGCGTGATGATTTAAAACAACGCGTTGAGATTGCGACCAAAGAAATCAATGATATCGAAGTCGCATCAAAAAAAGCAATTGAAGAACAAAAAAAGAAAATTCACGAAACACTCGCCGAGCTCGGATCAGACGAAAGCAGGTTTGCTGAAATTAAAAAAAGCGCACTCTACGCTATTCTTGATAAAATCGATATTCATGAAGAAATTGTACGATTCAAAAGTCATTTAGTTTCACTACATGCGCAACTTGATTCTGATAAAATTGAAAAAGGTAAGCGCCTTGATTTTACGTTGCAAGAACTGGGACGTGAGATAAATACTATTGCTGCAAAATGTTCTGACGCTGCTATTGGTTCTATGGCCATCAATGTTAAAGTTGAGTTAGAAAAAGCACGAGAACAAACACAAAATATCCTTTAGAAAAGGATCACAAACTAACAACTAAATGGTACACTAAACATACGCAATCAACATCGAATTAAAAAAAAGAAAAAA
>JABSSP010000131.1 GCA_013213985.1 Candidatus Babelota bacterium
AATGGACATCCAAGCGATTAGCAGTGCCCTACGACACCGGTAGAATTCCTGACACCACCATTATTATTTGTTCAAATTCAGACTGGTTTGAAGATCCTATTAAAGGCAATGATTACGAACTTCCGATTTTTGTAGTTAATAATCAAATATTTGACGAAGAAGAGTCAGAAGACACATTACACGAACGATTTTGTGAAATTTTACTTGCATGCCTTGATACAGACACACTCCACACTGGAGCAACGTCACTGGTTAAATGCGAAAAAAATATGATCATCACGTTGGAACAATCATCGTAAACCAAATGGCATTAACAGTTTTAGGCATAGAAACATCATGCGACGAAACTGTCGCAGCAGTCTACCAAGAAGGTCGCGGTATTGTATCCAACGAACTCTTTTCTCAAATTGATTTGCACAAATTATACGGCGGCGTTATGCCAGAAATTGCGTCACGCGCACATCTTGAAAAAATTAATGAAATTGTTGCACATGCACTTAAAAAAGCAAACGTCACTTTAGATGATGTTGATGTTGTTGCGGTCACCTGCAAACCCGGTTTACCTGGTTCTCTATTAGTTGGTGTTTGCTTTGCAAAAGCAATCGCCTGGGCAAAACATAAAAAATTAATTGGCGTTAATCATTTAGAAGGCCACGCGTTTTCAGCTTTTTTAGAACATGATGTTCCGTTTCCGCATATTTGCATTACGGCATCGGGTGGACACACCTCAATGTACCTCGTTCACGATTTCGGAAAATATGAAGTTCTTGGCACCACCATGGACGACGCTGCAGGCGAAGCATTTGATAAAATAGCAAAACTTATTGATCTTCCTTATCCGGGCGGCCCAGAAATTGAAAAATTAGCACGCGAAGTCAATTTTCAAGATTTTTTTCATTATCCACGCGGAAGAAAAAAAAGATTAGACTTTAGTTTTTCTGGATTAAAAACCGCAGTCTTGTACGACTTAGTCAAGAAAAACGCATACGACATGCAAACAAAAATATTTTTAAAAAAAGATGATGAACTTTTTAAACAACAAGTAGCAAGCTCACTTTTAGTTTGTATTACGGATATTTTTAAAGAAAAAGTAAAACTTGCACTCAAAGAGCATCCGCATGTAAAAGCACTCACGTTTGTTGGGGGTGTAGCGTGCAATAAATATATAAAACAAGAATTGAAAATGTTTTGTGAAAAACGTAGATTACAATTTTATACCCCATCTGCACAATATTGCACTGATAACGCTGCAATGATTGCCTTTGTTGGTTATTATAAAGCAAAAAAAAATCATTTTTCTGATTTTGATCTAGATATTTTTTAATGAGTTACTTTATTTTTAGACAACAAAAAAAGAACGGTTCTATTTTTTAGAACCGTTCTTTTTTACTTTTAATTCAGATTAATTACTGACCAGAAGAACTCTTTTTATTAATTGAATCAAAAAATTCTGCATTGGTTTTTGACTTCTTCATTTTGTTAATGAGGAATTCCATACCTTCGACCGTGTTCATTGTGGCCAAGAATTTTTGTAGGATCCAAACTTTTTTCAGATCTTCTTCAGTATGCAGTAATTCATCTCGACGAGTACCAGAAATGAGTAGATCAAACGCAGGATAAATACGACGGTTAGAAAGCTTACGAGTCATGTGTATTTCCATGTTACCCGTTCCTTTAAATTCTTCATAAATAACTTCATCCATACGTGAGCCGGTATCAACTATAGCTGTTGCTATAATAGTTAATGATCCACCTTCTTCAACATTTCGCGCTGCACCGAAAAATCTTTTTGGGCGATGTAATGCATTGGCATCAATACCACCACTCAAAACTTTACCTGAAGCTGGTGCCGTTGTATTATAGGCTCGTGCTAGTCGAGTAATAGAGTCAAGTAAAATGACAACATCTCTGCCCGCTTCTACCATACGTTTTGCTTTTTCTAAAACCACTTCTGCAACTTGAACATGGCGCTCTGCTGATTCATCAAAGGTTGAACTGATCACCTCAGCCGATGGTCCTTGAACTGTTCTGCGCATATCAGCAACTTCTTCAGGACGTTCGTCAATAAGAAGCATAATTAAATAAACTTCAGGATGATTTGCTAAAATTGCTTGAGCCATTTCTTTTAGTAAAACAGTTTTACCAACTTTAGGCGGCGCGACTATCAATCCACGCTGACCTTTACCTATTGGAGTAAAGATATCCATAAGTCGAGTCGCAATCCATGTTGGATCAGCTTCCAAATTAAATTTTTTGACAGGATGCCACGGAGAAAGACGATCAAAATGAACTCGATCTGCAGCCTTTTCAGGTGCTTCAAAATTAACTTGATTAATTTTAAGAAGTGCAAAATATTTTTCACCTTCTTTTGGTTTACGAATCACACCAGTAACAGTGTCGCCGGTTTTTAAATTGAAACGTCTGATTTGAGACGGAGATACATAGACATCGTCTGAACTAGAAACGTAATCAAACTTTGATGATCGTAAAAAACCGAACCCGTCAGGTAATTTTTCTAAAACACCCTCAACTTCAATTTCCTGTTCAGGATGCGCTTGAATATACCGTATGCGCTCAATTAAATCTTCTTTACGCATTAAAATTGCACCAATTACGCCTAATATTCGCGCATATTCATGAAGCTCAACAAGCGTTAGTTCATCTAGATTTGCTTTGCTAAAATTTCTTCTCGGTTCTTGATACGTATCATAAGGACGATATGGTCTTCCCCTGGGAGTAGGACGTTGCGGACGAGTTCCCTTATAAGGTGTACGCTGCTGAGTATTTTTTTGACGAGCACGATTATCTGAAATTTTTTGATCCACTATCTTCTCCTTGGTGGAGCTACCCCCGGGTTCCTCTGATACATTGACTGATTTTTTTTGTACACTCGCTGATGCTGAAGTTGTTTCTTTTTTTTCTTTCAACTCGTCCGTTTGATTCTCGATTTTTGAATCTCGAGTTTTCATATAACCTCCCTTTGAGCACATGCTATAGCTGAAACCGCCACACAAGCTCCTTGTTTATATATTATTGATTCTAAACCTTTTGCAACAACAGCAAAAAGACATCTTACATTGTCCTGCCTCTATAACGACATCTAATTATTTCTATAGTAAGTCTTGGTACAAACTCACCCTGTATTTTAACTAGAAATCATTTATATCAACTCGATACATTACAAAAATTGAAATCTTTACAAAGACTTCAGTGTTATTGTTTTTATTG
>JABSSP010000132.1 GCA_013213985.1 Candidatus Babelota bacterium
GCTTAAAATTTTAAATCCTGCAGCACGTACCATTGCACCAACACCAGTTGGGGTAATACCTGTATAATAATGAAAAGGTGTTTCATGGGGGATATTATTAGCTGGAACACTAAAATAGAGTATTCCGCCCTTGCGCATCGGGAAGGTCCATAATATGCAAATCATACAATTCTGGATTATCTACATAGTTGATTGAAGTAATTTCTTGATGAGGCAAAATCTCCCACTCAGGATCGATACCATTTAATGCCAGGCCTTTGTTAGATGCAAGGTTATGTTCATTAACAAACTTTTCAAACTCTAATAAAGCTATAACTCTCGGAAAATCTTTACCCTCCCACTTCCAATTTCTAATATTTTTCTCCAGTGGCAAGGGTACATAGCGGTTAGCATATTCACCAGTAGAGTTAGGCTTAACATATTTTTCATAGATTTCGACTATATCAGTCTCCTTAAGATAGATGTTGCTCTTAAGGCCAGTTGGAATAAAAAGTAACGCCAGTTTGATTAGAATGAAACACGAAAAAAATAATTTCCTCATCACTTACTCCTTATTTATATTTAACTCTAATTTTTAATGAGTAAAATTTGATGGCAAGCATTCCCAATACGATAATTGAAAATAACTTCTCCCTGAACAAAGAAAGGCGCTTTCCTTAAATCAATTTTATGGCCACCCCCAACTTTAATGTCAGGATTATCACTTGAAAGAGTTGTAGGGTAAACCTCATTGGTAATTAAACAATACTTATATTTTTTTAGCTGTGGAATAAATTGTTTAATATCTTCATTTGTTAAATGTTGCAGAACATGCTTACAAATAAGTAAATCTGCTGGCGGCAAATCATACGCAATTAAGTTTTCATGAAAAAAGTGAATGTTTGAAGTCGAATAACGATTGATGTTTTTATCAATTACCGACTTTACAACATCAAAGCCAAAATATTCAATGCCATCCCAATTGATATACCGGGTAGATTCCCAGTCCCCACAACCCGCATCAACAACCGTTTTAATATTGTGTTCATGCATAAATTTTTCTAACAATCTGTTATATTCTCTACAATTTTCTAATAATGAACCTCCTCCAGAAAATCCTTCTCCTTGATCATTTTTACCCCAAACAGCATTTGCATAAATTTGCGAAAAAACCGTTTCATGAATTACCCTGCTTGCATATGAAACAATTGCAACCATGACATTTTGCGGGTACTCTCCCCTATCTCCGCCAGGTACATAATAAATTTGATAATCGGGATTTATTGCTTTGATTTTATGTATTAAGTCTTCTTTAGTTAAGAAATCAAAAGCTTCTGTCCCCGCGCAATGCATATCATCTATGAGTATTGTATGCGTTTTAATTGGATGCCAAGAAATTTGCTCCAACTCTTCGATAAGCGGACAATTTTTTCCGCCATCTGTTCTTGGTGGGTAAACATGAGCATCCAACCAAAATGTCGCTGGCTTATCTATATACTCGATTAATTTCCAAAGATCAACAGAAGAGTCACCCAAAACTATACGTACATTCGGATTATGGGCAAATTTACCAATTACACTATTATAATGACTTCTCTTATATTCTATAGATCTAAACTCCGTAAAACTGCTTGACTCTATAGCTTTTTGAAGCCCAGCTCCCCCATATGTTCCAGTCTCAATAAAATAATAATTACTAAACTGTCCAAATCCCTGCGGTCCAATGTTGGCGGATACAGGTAAACTAAGCAGAAATCCCAAGGTAGATACCAATATTTTTTTCATTTTTTTTCCTTTCATTAACTTGTAAACTTCTGCAAATTTTTTGAATGGATATGCAAATTATTAATCCTACTTATGCTATTTCCGTAGCTCGCATATGGAACTCTTCTATCACAATCATCAACTTCCCAGGTAAATTTAATCAAAGATGGATTAAACAAACAACTTTCATTGATAAACCCTGGCTTTGAAACTCCATTTTTTGGATCTATACCACCAAGAAATTGACCAATGGCGGCCCCATCAAAAATAGACAAAAAAGAACTAAAGTTCATTATATAATCTTGTGAAAAATTTGTTTTATGTCCAGCGTGACTCATCAATACATGGCCTTCAAGATAAGCAGGCATTATAATAGGCAAATTACCAATTTCTTTAATTCCGTACGTCTTTTTATATCGAGCTATAATCTGCATATCATTGAGTCCGGTCCTTGCATGAGAAGCAATGAACTGCGTCATTTTATTTAATGCGTGCTCATGGGCAAAATATACAAAACCTGGAATACAACGATCATCATTATCAAATACAACAGCACTATTTGGATACGTATGAAAAACATCTAGTAATTCGCTTAAATTAACATAGAGCATGTTATCATACTCCAAATGAAAAACATCTTTAAGTTGATATACTTGCATTAATTCGTGCACTAA
This sequence comes from Candidatus Babelota bacterium, assembly GCA_013213985.1. Lineage (GTDB taxonomy): Bacteria > Babelota > Babeliae > Babelales > Vermiphilaceae > JABSSP01. The sequence continues at coordinate 2,418 of JABSSP010000132.1, forward strand.
AAAAAAACGCTCTGTGCATTTACGCCAGAAGCCCTCCCTTCCAGCCGTATCAAGTGTTGAAAACTGAATAAATTGTTTATGTTGATTTGTTTTCTTTAATTTTTCAGTGGCCATAAATTGTATATTGTCTTCAAAAAATCTTGTATCCAAAGATTTATTTAGCGCCTTACTCTCAGCAATCACAAAAATATCTGCTTTTGGATTAAAAAGACGAGCTTGATGAGTAGCTTCAACTAAATATGAAGGCAAAACATCTCCAAGATGCACAAATACAATGGAATATGCATCAGCTAATTGAACCTTCTTTCCCATCCAAGTATGACATGAAGCATAGTCATAGTTTTCTTCGTCTAAAAATACAAAGTTGCTAAATGAAACGTTTATTGAATTTAAATTTCTCAATTTAGGCTGATTAGATGTACTAAAAACATAATTAAAATACAGCTCATATTCGGATAACGCAGAACCATAGACTTTAGTCTTATCAATACAATGACATATAGCCTTCCATGGCTCTATGTGATGAATAGATTCTATCTTATTCATCAAACTATCAATAACAGATTTTTGAAAAAGCATATGATGGCTAATACCTGATTTATTTGACATTACCCTTTTCAATCCTGGTATTAGGCGATTCATAAACTCAAAGTAAGGAGGATGATATTCAGTACGGGGATTGAAAAAGGGCTCAAATTTTTCATTTTGAAATGATACAGGCTTCAAAAATATCGTATCTGCATCTACAATGAGCACATTATTTGAAATTTTTGGGATCACGAGGGGTGCAAATAATTTTAAAAACTGTTGGTAAATCCATCCTATCCGAGATTTTTCGTGATTAATAAATTCTTGTGCTTTATGGGTGTCTAAAAAAATTTCATATGCGATATCACTTTTGGAAAATGGAAAAATACATTCATCAATCCATTCAACATGCTCATCCTCAATAAATGGCTCAGCAGAAACAATAATTAATCGTCTATACTTTATATTTCTTTTTACCCCTTCGATTACCATGCTCAGTGTACGTACATCCTTTTTATGGCAAGGAATCACAACATCAATTAAGTCATCTGAAAAAAAATATTCTTGCTTTGCCTGAATAAATGAAAAACATAATACAAGAAATATACTATAGTAGGTCTTCATTACCCCCTCCTTTTTGTTTTCTAAACCGTAACTGTTCTTTTTTAAGAAGATCATGCCAAAAATCAAAATAAATTTTTCCTAACTTATAATGCTCTTTTTTTTGTTGAAATTCATCATAAGCTTTTTTTAACATATCAATATTCACATCTTGCCACTTATCAACAATTAACACAGGCAAATCTTCAAGAAGCTCGTTCATATCTGAAGTGATAAGTATTGGAATTGACCCTGCGATTAACGCCTCCCATGTTCTATGACAATCAAGGCCATTTCCAGGGGGGCTCAATATGAACTTAGCATGAGCCATATTGTTCATATATCCAAAATGATCTCCTGAAAATATGCGCTTAACAAATGACTTATCTGAAAAATAATCAAAAACAAATTTTCGTGCATCCACATTATTACCAACATGAAAATTTAAACCAACAATACAAGATCTTTTTAAAACTTTTTGTTGATAGTTAAAAGCTTCAATAAAATGGCGCACATCTGCCCCGTGGCTCGTATATCTATTGCCTACACCAATTGGAATCGGAACAAACTTTTCATGAAACGCAATAGTTGGATTTTGTCCATACCATCTCAAAATTTTTGGATCATACAATAAATCCACAAATTTTCCAGGCGCTGGTGAATCTGAATTATGTGAAATAAGAATATAAGTATTTATTATATAAGGATGTATTTTTTGTAAAAAATCATTTAAGTAATCACTTTTTACAAAAACAATATCTGCATAAGCAATTTCATCTGCACTTAATGACTTGTCTGTCTCATCATAAATATGGTCAGCTATAGCCCTAAAACCATCGCCACTAATAAATGGCTTACTTGGCAGCCTGTTACCTTCAACTCGTGGAGCACGTGCAAATGATACTAATTCGAAAACAAGCAAAAAAACCATTGCTACTACCCTTATTAGTTTCATCATTAAACCCTTTGACTTAAAATATATTTTTTGACTGCACCATTCTATCACATTCTTTTTTTCAATAAAATAGCGAGTTAGAGTTAACTTATCACCAAGCCTTCAAAACACCATACTTTTTTTGATTCGAATAAGATAAACTGTTTCTAATGCTAAGCACAAAATCTATCGCAATGTATAAAAGGAATAGAATGACTATCAAAACTATAAGTACAAAATTCTTAGTTACACTTGCATCTACTGCACTCCATGCGTTTGCAATACTTTTATTATTTTTTGACTTAAACTCTCACAATTTTTCTTTTGATAATACAACCAGCAGACAGAATATAATACTTAATACACCTATCTCCCAAAAAATTTCACCTCAATCACAAAAAAGTGCAATCATATTTTTACAAAACACTAGCAAACGTTTGAACACCAACAAAAAAGAAGAAAATATTGCACAAGTTAAACAATCACCATTATCACTCAAGAGCCCTATCAATTGGAACGCCCCAACAAAAAAATTATTTGATTTAAAAAAAGTAGCGGCTAAAGTACAAAAAAAAATTATCTCACAACGTAGCAATGTATCGCTCATGGACATCGCACGCTCATTTTTAGCGCAAGATTACATTAAAAAAAATGGCATAAACAATGACCATTCGTCTAATGAGCAAATTAAACGAGAACGCTATGCAAGCAAAATTAAAAAATGTTTATATGGCTCTTTCAATATCAACAAACATAAACTTTCATTTAATATCCCAATTAAAGCACCTATAAAACTGTACCTTGAATTTTCACCCAATGGTTTACTTAAGGACGTTAAACTTATAGAGCCTACAGGAATCCCAGAGCTCGATGCATTTGCATTAAAAATTTGTAATGATGCAAGCAAATCATTTCCTCCTGTTCCTAAATTTTTTGGCAACACAAATTGCAAAGCAATTGCATTTCTTACCTTATACCCGGCTCAAAAAAAGGGATCCATTGAGGTAAAACTTATATAAAAAAAGTCCTTCATCAGTTGACAATATTAGTCAGCAGTGCTAAAAACAAAGGGATCTAAAACCTCTATACAAATTAGGAACAATAAGTATGAAGCAACATACATCGACCTCTGTACATTTTTTTTATCTCGCAATCAGTGGGGTTTTATTCACTACGTCTGTTATCGAAGCACAACACGCTACTACAAAAAAAGACAAAATAATTTTATGTACTTTTTTTACTCCATCACACGAGGACATGGCCAACAAATGGCTTCTTCCTTCTATTCAAGATGATTTCGAAATAATTATTGGCACAGGCCCACAAGAATGTAAATCTGGATCATTCATGCAAGATGGATGGATAGAAACTACAAGGAAAAAAGTCTTACATATTATTGATACCATTGAAAATAATATGGGTCATACTATGATATTTGCTGATCCAGATATTCAACTCTTTGGCCCAGTGGGACCCCATA
>JABSSP010000133.1 GCA_013213985.1 Candidatus Babelota bacterium
AGTTCGTCAGGAAATTGTCGACGTCCAACAGAAGAAATAGAATTGGCATCGGTCAAACCTCGTAATGCATGCGCACAAGCCCATGGTAAAAACAAATCTATTTTAGCTAAAAGAAAAAGGAAAATAACTAAAAAAACACCTAACCTTGCAGTTATAAAAAGAAAAAAGACAATAAAAAGAATGATCCTGCATAATCCAGCACAAGTTGCTCCTTTTTTGCAAAAAAATAAAGGACCCGTCGCTAACCTACGTGTTGAATATAATCAAACACTGTATGCATTGGCTCTCAAAAGATCCAACCAAGCCTGGAGAGTACAACAACAACTTAAAAAGAAAATTTTAGATGAAAAACAAACCAAAAAGACACAGTGTTATATTTGTTTAGAAAAAACATTCAAAAAAAAGAGCGATAACCTTGATGTGTCACCCTGCTGCAACCAAATTGGATGTAAGCAATGCATTATTGATTACAAAAAGAGTATGGCTCCCAATAAAAATGCATGCCCACTCTGCAACGACAAATATAGATGGGTAACAACTGAGTATTAGCCCGCTATTTACGTCGTAAATATATAACATAATAAAAAGTATTATGCGTCGTACAACACACAACAAATGAATGTACGACGCATTTTTATGTGCTCATCTATTTTGTTTACTGTTTCCAATTCTTTGCAAGTTCAACCAGTAAACGTACACCAACTCCTGTTGCAGTTTCTGGACGATAATATGGAAGATCAGGAACATTGTACGCGGTACCCGCAATATCAAGATGCGCCCACGGTACGTCACCAACAAAGTTTCCTAAAAAATGTCCGGCAGTAATTGCACCGGCCATGTAGCGTTTGCTGCCAATGTTTTGAATGTCGGCCATTGGTGATTTAATTGCTGCCTTATAATCGTCAGTAAATGGTAAACGCCACACTGCATCACCTGAAAGTTTTGCTGCGCGTTCAATATTTTCAACCACATTTTCTGAATTAGACATCAGACCACTAAAGAACGGTCCGAGTGCGTATGCACATGCGCCAGTCAATGTTGCTAGATCAACCATAGCGTCTGGCTTATACTGTTTCACCGCATAAGAAAGTGCATCAGCTAAAACTAAGCGCCCTTCAGCGTCAGTGTTTTTTACTTCAGCAGTTTTACCGTTATAAAATGTTAAAATGTCGCCCGGTTTCGTTGCTTTTCCGCTTCGTAAATTTTCTCCAAGTGGCGTAATGCCAATAACATTAACATCCGGTTTTAATTGTGCAATTGCTTGCATTGCACCAATCACTGCTGCCGCACCTGACATGTCTTCTTTCATAGTTTCCATGTACTGCGCAGGTTTTAAACTTAAACCACCCGAGTCAAACGTAATTCCTTTGCCCACAAACGCAAGTGTTGGCGCATCTTTTTTTCCACAGTTGTATTGCAAGATAACTAACTGACAATCACTGTCAGACCCACGCGAAACACCAGTGATGCCTCCCATGCCCATTTGAATAAGTTCTTTTTCAGCAAAAACTTTATAATCAAGTCCGTGATCTTTAGCAACTTTTTTTGCAACACCCGCAAGCTCCACCGGAGTTAATTCGGTTGGTGGGAAGTCAACGCAATGGCGTGCAAGCATGACACCCTCGGCGATAATGTTGCCGTCTTTAATGCCTGCTTTAATGTCTGACTCATTGTGATTATGTACAAGTAATACAATATCATCGACACTAAACTTACGATCTTTTTCGGTAATGTATTTTGTAAAGTGATACAACGCCATGCGCAATGCAATAACCGTTTGTTCTGCTACATATTTTGTTGAACCGTCAATGAGACCGGCATGAGGCAATTGAACTGCAACGCTCGCAAATTTGTGCGCTTCAGCAGTGCGAATTACTTTGCCGAGTGCACGACGATACGTTTCAATATCAATATGTCCACTGTCATTTTTTTTACCAAGTCCAACAAGTAAAAAATGTTTTACTTTATTATTGTCAGAAATTGAAACTAACAAAGTTGATAATGCTTTGCCGGTAAAAGTTCGCTCTGCCATTAAGTCAGGCAGCGCAGGAAACAGGTTTGTGATCTCTTTAATTGCTTGTGTCTCTAAAACATCTTGTTCAACAAAAACAGCGGTGCATCGTGCTGTTTTAGATAACAATATTTTGTCACTCAATACTATTGATGTCATCAAATATCCTTATGTGAAATTGTGGTGATTAACCTCCGTATATATGATTTAAGCTTACCAGAGCAGGCAAAAAAGAATACCCCGCATTCGCACAGAGTATCCTTTTTTATTTTAAGTGTATTGTTTATTTATTCACACACCAAATGCCCATTGCGGTTAGCTATATCGCGGTTACTTTCACATTTATATGGAAAAAAATATGCATTCCTAATAACCACCAAAATTATTTCTGCAGGCAGCCTGCAAGCGCATACCATATCTACCACCCCACTTAATATCAAAACAAGTAGCTTTATAAGAGCCGGGTGGCAGTGGTTTAGCTTTAGCACTAGTAGCATCCACCACTGTAATTAATAATCCTAAAATGAGCATATATTTCTTTGATATCATGATTCTCTTCTTTTTTTAAAAAATATCTTCTTCTGTGCAAACCTGAAAAGCACTGTCCATCAGGTCATCTACAGGTACGCTTCTATGATAATTACTCTTTTTCTCCTAATTATCAGTATAACAATTCCTATTTGCAGTTATCAGGGGTATGGACCACTTTTTTTTGAGGGATATTCGATAAATCTATTAGCAGGACCTATCCATGAAAATTAACTTGTTAAATAAGCCCTCTTTTGCCAGCCTTTCAACTCGTATCCCTCAAATATGCCGCAAAAAGCATAAAGAAAATACCCCGCCATAAGCGAGGTATCTTAAAGGAATAAAAAAGAATGAAATGAAGCCCTTCGATACGATTTGTTTCACAAATCACTCAGGATGTATCATGTATTTTTTATATATTAAAATGCGTAACTATGACCCATGGAGCTGCCGTATGGATAATAGCCATAATAAGGATACCCTTGATAATATTTCGGATAGCTCAAGCCTTTATATCGAGCAGCTCGTGGGTCCTCCATATAACATAAACTGCATCCGGCATCACAATTATTTATGCACACTGCATTGTTCCGATTTGTATAATTCGTATTTCGTGCACCATTATTATTCCTTTGTCCACATAGAGGGCTCACAACTATAAGCAAACCAACAAAGATAAGAAAAAAACGCTTCATCACCCTCTCCTTTTTTTAACTTTTTACTTCTTCTTTTTTTGGATCACCGTGACCCAAAACATCAACTTCATCTTCTACAATTTTTTTATCTTCGTGTTGTGGCAAGTTATCTGCAAGTGCATTTTTTATAAAGTCGCGTACTCGTTCGGTGTACCCTTCCGGATTATAAAAGTACGAATCAAAGTGCCAGCGTCCAGGAGTTAGCCATAATTTTTTATATCCCGCTGCGCCATTGAACACGGTTTTAATAGCATCGGTTGAAATTTTTTTGTCGTTTTTACAGTGAATAAAAAAGCAGGGAACATCAACCTTTTTAATTGAGTCTTCTGGCGACACGTGACAAATATAGGTCTTAATGTCACGAGCATTTAATTGTGCAACTGTTTTTAATAATTTTTTTACCAAGGTTTGTATATACGGATGAAAAGCATAGTCTGCTAATAACCCTTTACCCGGCATGTTAAACTCGTATCCCAAAATTGAAAACTTAACACCGCCAAGTGTGCGTGTAATAATGCCTTTACTTGAATCAAATGGGCAATCCAAAACAAGTGCTTTAAAGAGTGGATCTTTTGCTTGCGCCATAATTAAAGACGATGCACCCATTGAAAAACCAAACCCAATTATCGGTTTATCTTTTGTATCAGGATGTTCTTGTAAAAATCGAGCGGCAGTCAAAACATCAAGCGCTTCGTCACGTCCAAATGTACAATACTGACCTTCACATTTTTTTTTGTCACCATGTGCCCGAAAATCAAACGTCATACAATTGTATTGGCCACGTGGAAATATTCTGCGCATCACCCCTGCATCACAATGATTACTCATAAATCCATGACAAATTAATATATTTGCTTTTGCACCTTTATAACAAACTAATAAACCGTCGCGTGTAATTTTTTCATCAGAGTCGGCTTCCTTTGGTGGATATATTTCAATTTTGTGGGCAGTCGCATGTTTAATGAGATCATCGTGTGAAGAAAGTACTTTGCCATTGTCAGAACTCCAAGAAGCTGTTGGCTTATTCCTAAGCAGTTCCTCAGCACTGATCTTTCCCCCAGCAAGGGACAGTCCAAGAATCAATATATGTATTCGATAGCTTCTCACCATAACCATGGAGCTACTCCCACATGACTATTAAAATTTTCAATGAATAATTTAACGCCTTTCTTCTAATAACCTACACAACTGATCGTAACATTCAGTAATTACATATTGCAACATTTTAATCAAAATTAGTCTATTATGCCCTACTAATCAACATATGTGATTATTAAAAGCGGCCACTTTTATCCCGTTCGTCCTGAGCTTGTCGAAGGATACGAACAATACAAATCATCCTTACTAACAAATTACACACATCCTGAGTGATTTGTGAAACAAATCGTATCGAAGGGTGCATCCTGAGCCTGTCCTGAGCTGTGTCGAAGCCTGTGCTGAGCCTGACGAAGTAGATACGAACAAAAAAATTGTAACACCACTTAAAGAAGCCCATCAATCAATTCGGTGAGCTCTTTATAGGTCAAAGTGGTTTTCATTTCATTGGTTAACTGGCCATTTTTAAAAATGAGTATGTGTGGGACTTTTCGGACATTGTATTTTTCGAGCAGCGATTGAGCACCCTCGTCATCCATATCGACTTTTATGAATTGCACCCTCCCCGCGTATTCTTGGGCTGCGCGATCAACAACTGGCAGCATCTGCATGCATGTCGGGCAATAATCGGCATAGACATCAACAAATACCAACCCTTGAAAATTTTTAACTATTTGGGTCAATTGATTGAGGGTTTTTACATGAACAATCTCAGTGCCCCCATCATCGTCTTCGTCTGAGCGCGGTTTATACATCAGATCAGAAAGCTTTTCTTGGAGATCAGCGTTATAGCCAAGATCGGTTAAAAACGTTGCTGCGTCGATACCTGCTTTAATACC
>JABSSP010000134.1 GCA_013213985.1 Candidatus Babelota bacterium
AAATAAAAAACAGCTAAAATCGTTATCTACTGATACTATTGAGGGTTGGAAAAAAGGAGGAACAATTACATTAAACTTATCCCAAGCAAGTCTATCAAACTGGGCGGCGGGCGGACAAAATTCAATTTCTGCAAATGGACTTGTCAGCCTTTTTGCTAACTACAAAAAGAACGACCACATTTGGGAGAATTATCTTGAAGTTGGATATGGAACGATTAAGAACGGTAAGAATCAAGGTTGGATAAAAACCGATGACAAAATAAATGCCACCTCTAAATATGGCCGAAAAGCCTTTAAGAACTGGTATTACGCAGGGCTTCTAGACTTTAAGACCCAGATGATATCTGGTTATAATTACCCGAACGACAGTGTCCAAATCTCGAATCTTCTTGCTCCAGGTTATCTCACAATAGCAATTGGGTTAAACTATTCAAAACAGGAAAATTTCACAGCCTTCCTTGCCCCTTTATCGGCAAAGACAACTTTTGTAAATAACCAAAGACTTGCGGATGCTGGATCATTCGGCGTAACATCGGCAATATATGATGAACAAGGTAATATGCTTACAGCCGGTAAAAAAACAAGGCTGGAAGTTGGAGGATATATTCGGCTATTTTTAAAACACGAAATTGCTAAAAATGTCACTTTCCAAACAAAGATTGATTTATTCTCGAACTACATAGATAACCCGCAAAATATTGATATAAACTGGGAAACACTAATTACCATGAAAGTGAATAAATTGATAAGCGCCACCTTATCTACCCAACTAATATATGACGATAATGTGATTATTGAATTGGATAAAAATCAAGATGGGGTAATTGAATCTAGTGGACCTAGAGTACAGTTTAAGGAAATTTTGGGTATTGGAATATCCTATTCCTTCTAAAGTTCCCCAATTGCTACTCGTCTTTACTGGCCTACCTAAAAACACCTGCCAGTAAATGGTATCTTTCTGATTTACGGATACTTACATCGCACTTCGTAACCTTTTTTTGAATGATCCGTTTTAAAACCTCATCAAACAAACCAATATATGAAAACAAATACTTGGATTTTGGTAATTGAGGAAGATGAAAACTTAGTTAACCAAGCGAAAAAAGCTCTTAATAAACTTAGAGGATTTAAGAAAATAAGATGTTTTAGAAGTAACGTGGAAGCGATGCATTATATGATGCAACTCATGGAATATGAACTAGCATATCCAGATATGATCTTCATGGATACCGAAAGTAGAGCTTCGAAAGATGTAAAATTTTCAGATGTTTATAAAACTATTACTTTAACAGAGAAGCATAGAAAAACGGAAATTTTATCGTTAACTGAATTACTTAGATCTGGTGCGAAGCTTTCTAAGAAGATCAAAAAACTTGTTGCTGCTTAATCTCCTCCCTCCTTTTCTCATTTCAACTTATGCCACATAAGTTCAATCTTATTCTCTTGTAGTCCTGTTACAATCTGATCGTAAGCGCGTTGATGAATATCTAAAGGCACTTCAAGCCTGGATACAACCTTAACGACTAGCTTCTTACCTTCTGCATTTGGATGTAGGTTTACTAGACTACCGGATTTAATGAACAATACATAATCCATCAGCTTTTTCTCTAATAGCTCAAGGTGCGCTAATTCGTCCGACCAGTCCAGCTGATCTGCAATAGTAAGATAGCAAGTGTCCCCCTCTATCGTGATGTCATCAACTTG
>JABSSP010000135.1 GCA_013213985.1 Candidatus Babelota bacterium
ACCTTGAACTTGCAGCGGCATTGAAATATTACACGATTGAAGGAGATGCCGGATCGCTACTCGATAGTAAAACCGATACCCTCGACGCGCGTCATCCGTTTCAAGTTTTTGAAATGAAATATCTACTTAGTAGTGAAAATCCTAAAATTATTTCACCGGTATTTAATGTCATTTTTCATCGATTAGAGCAGAGCATGAGCCAAGGTAAGCCGACGTTAGTGATTATTGATGAGTTTGGTGCATATACACAATCCGCACTGTTTTGTCAGCGGATAAAGACCTGGTTGCTTGAAAAACGCAAAGACAACGCCGCGATTGTACCCATTATCCAATCGATTGAACAATTGGCAGATACGGGTTTAACGTCAACGGTCAATAGTTCTTGTTTGACTAAAATCTATCTGCCCAACCCAGAAGCGGATAGCCCAACATTAGCACATGAATATCAACAGTTTGGTTTATCTGATATTTTGATTCAAATGATAAAAAATGCCGTTCGCAAACTTGAATATATTGTGACCTCAACCAAAGGACAGCGGAAAATTCAATTTAATTTTGAATCATTGGCAAAGCTATTTTTTGCCAGTGCATCAAATGAAATCGTGAGAAAAGAAATTGACTTATTAATACAAGCGCATGGTGATGATTGGCCTAGGATTTACCTTGAACAGCAGGGCGAGCATGAATGGTCTAACTATTGGCAAATGATAAAGGATGAACAATATGATAAAACAATTCAAGATAAAATATTGGCCTAAGCTTGGCTTATGGCTGGGGTTGATTCCTTTTGGTGCATTAGCCGGTGGTGCACCTTCAGCTGTTCCGCAAATTGTCTGGGACATGACGAATGAGGTACATCACATTGAAAATTTAGTCGTCACCGGTGAACAACTGACGCAACAAGCCATCATGATTTCTAATCAAATGACAGAGCTTGAAGATTTAGCACGTCAGGGTAGAGATTTTGACGAGTTTATGTGGCAAGACAGCACTGACTTAATGAGAGATTTATGAAATGTGATTGAACGCGGCAATGGGGTAGCTTATAGCATGGCAGAAATGGATACTTTTTTTGCGCTCAAATATCCAGGATACCGCACCAGCTTTGATGCTGATGAAAATTACAGCGATATGGTGGATTCCACACTGGATACGTTACACAACACGCTTGCTGCCGCAGGATTACAAGCCAACCAATTTACTGATGAAGAAAAATTTTTTACGTGAATTAAACGCTTTAGGTCAAAGCACTGAGGGCAGAATGCAAGCCATACAAGTGGGTAATATGGTCGCCACAGAACAAGTGGCGCAAACACAAAAACTAAGACAACTAATGGCCACTCAAATCAATGCACAAAATGCGTATATGGCGCATCAGGTCAGCCAGGAAGCACAAGCACAGGCGAATACCGAATATTTCTACGAGATAGAGGTCGAAACACCCGAAGACTACGGGCAATCAGGTTTTAATGCCGATAATATTTTCAGTCATATGCAATAAAGGAAAAATAAAATGAAAAAATATTTCTTGTCGCTATGTGTATTGTTGGTCGCTTGTGGGAACAATCAAGCCCTTCAGTCATTAACTGATGCTGATTTGAATGCTGAGTTTGACGATAATTTTTGGTTGGCCGAGCATGAGCGAGACTCAACGCTTTATCAGCAAGCTGTAGATAGATGTCAAAGGGATCTGTAACAAGGTTGTGATCTAGACAGCTTTCTGAGTAGTTGCATTTAAAACATAATTTGCCCCAAAACATACCCAGTCATTACTCGCACAGGATGCACGAACCTGTAAAAGTGGATGGACACCTTCTCTTGACCAT
>JABSSP010000136.1 GCA_013213985.1 Candidatus Babelota bacterium
CAGAAAAAATTCTTTTAAAAAATGAAAAAAAGCAGGAACAAATTGAAAAAGTTAACGGACAGCTCATTTATTTAATAAACCAGAAAAACAATGTTTCTCATTTGTTGAAATTATATGAAAAGGATCCTACAATAGCAAAAAGCCTACAAAAACAGCTGGAAATCCTTGCTCAAAAAGAAAAATGTTTTATTCTAAAGTTAGAAGAGCTCTATACAGAGTGGACTGATATGAAAGTAAGTACAAAACCACCTACCAAAGAGACTGATATTCAAAAAAATGTAATTCTTATATCAGACAAATCAAATCCTTTAAAATTTTTAGAAACTATAAAACCAAAAGAATTTGAAGAACTGAATTTTAAAGAAGAAGTAGCAGGATAATGCAAAGTTTGATCGGTGGTTACCAACAATTTTTTAAAAAATATTTTGAAAGCGATAATAACCTTTATCAAGAGTTACAACACAAACAATCACCCCACACACTGTTTTTAGCGTGTTGTGATTCGCGTGTTGATCCTGTTCTTATGGTCAATGCGCAACCCGGAGACCTGTTTGTAGTTCGTAATGTCGCGAACTATGTTCCACCCTGCAACAAAGAAGATAATAATTCTGAATCCTTAGCCGCTATTGAACTCGCAGTAAACTACTTGCCAATTAAACACATTATTATTTTGGGGCATCAAGATTGCGCAGGTGTTAAATTATTAGCAACAGATAAACTAGAAAAAAATTCGCCTACAGTTTGGCGCGAGCAACAAAAGCAACTTAAAAATAATATTGATAAGAATTACACAAAAGAAACTGCTTCAGAATTTGAAAAAATAAATGTGAATAATGCGTGTGAAAATCTTTTAACGTATTGTTTTGTAAAAGATAAAATTAAAAACAAAACATTGTCTGTGACAGGCTGGTACTTCCATTTAGATTCAGGAAAAATGGAAACGTATAATCCTGAATTCAAAACATTTTCTTTTTTATAACTTAGTAACTTCAGGTTTTGTAAACGCAAGAATTAAAATTCCGATTACATTTGGCACCGCAACGAGTGTCAGCATAACATCCATAATATTCCATGTTGATTCTGCAGGTAAAAATGCACCAAGAACAACTGCTGCAATCATAAAGAATTTATATATTTCTACCCAGCGATGCTTAGTCAGTGCCGCAAAATTTTGTGTGCCATTAAAACTATTGCCAATGATTGTTGAAATAACAAACATCGTAATGGTGATAATTAAAACATATTTCCCCAATACTGGTGAATTCATTTTAAATGCATCATAAATTAATGTGTTTCTAAATTTACCATACGTCCACACACCAGTCACCAATACCATAAGGCCCGAAAGTGTTGAAATAATGGCGTCAGAAAACATTGAGTACAATGCTAAGACTCCTTGGTCTACCGGTTTTTTAGTGTCTGCTACCGCATGAGGAATGGACGATGTTCCAAGACCGGCCTCACTTAAATAAATACCGCGATAAATTCCCATGTGCATTGCTTGATAAACCGTTGCACCAAGAAATGCTCCAATCGGGGCTGCGGATGAAAAGACTGAAGAAAAAATAAGTGCAAATGCCTGTTTAACAGCAGCAACATTTTTAAACAGTAAAAATAATGAAAAACCTACGTACAAGAAAAACATGATGGGAACCATTTTACTTGCAATAAACCCCACTCTTTTTGCACCACCACGCAACACTAAAAGAACGATAAGTCCCAATAACGTTCCGGTAATCCATAATGAAATACCCTCTTCTTGAAGCACTCCTGCAAGCGTATTAGATTGCAGTGCGCTCCATGCTCCAAACAAAAAAATCATGACAAAGCCATACCAATGCGCAAGTATTGGCGACACCAATTTAAGATATTGTGACGGACCACCAATAACTCGGCCGTCTTTTGTTTTAGTTCTTGTATGCAATGCAAAAGTAACTTCATAAAATTTTGTAACCGATGCGAAGAAAATATAGACCACAAGCCAAAACAGCGCTCCCGGCCCTCCCGCCATAATTGCGACTGACGGACCAACAATGTTTGCCATGCCAATAGTGGTTGCCATGGCAGTTGAAAGTGCATGAAAAGAATCAATGGTTTCCATTTTACCATTTTTTTTATTATTTTTTCTGCGCGCGAAACCTTCGGTAATAATTTTCCAAAACCGTGGAAATGCCCTAAATTGTGCAAAGTCTGATTTAAATGTGAGAATAACTGCAACACCAAAAAAAAGTATTGTTGCAGGAACTGCAAAAATTTCAATAAATCGCGCAAAAAAATAATCCAACTTAAGCAATAAAGGCATTATACTCATAAAAAACTCCTGTATATTTTTGTAAACTTATGCCACTGATCTCAACATTCTACACAACGTTAAGTAGTACACTAATAAAGGGCTTGTTTGTCCACTTGATGACATAATTAAAGAAAGGTCATGTTGTTACTTTACACTTTTCTTGATAAAAACGATAGCGCAGCCCGCATGATGTGATCAAAAGGAAGTTGCGCACTGTCCGGCAATTCACGTACGTGATCCATTGCTCCCGTAATTTCTGTACGTGAATAATTAAGGGATTTAAGGGCTTCGGTTAAATTATGCCAACGCTTGTCTACCACGCCCACTCCAATAGCAACCCCAGAATCAAGTAATTTTTTAATTTTGTGCCGAAGTTGCACAATTATTTGTTCTGCCTTTTTTTTACCGATACCATTCACTTTGCTTAACGCATCTTCATCACCAGCAGTAATCGCTGATATAAATTGTTCTGGTCCTAAGTCTGCCAATGCTGAAAGTCCTATTTTTGGCCCAAGGCCAGAACAACTAATAATTAATTCAAAAATGGTACGCTCTAACTCTGTAGAAAATCCAAACAATGTTGGACCATTATCTTGATTCCAGTACAGATACGTATGAAGCCTGATAGTCTCTTTAATTTTAAAAGAACTTGCAGCCGGAACTTTAACCTCTAAAGATAAAAATCCAACATCAATAACTACAAGTTGATCTGCAGCAGAAGCAACAACACCATTGATCGAATTAATCATAAGTTCCTTTATTTTTTATCAAAGCAGCATTTCTCTCTATCTTTACACAAGTCGAGCCTTTCAACAAATCTATTCCTTTGTTTCTCTGTTATCCTCTGAGAAAAGCAGCCATCAATAGGAAAAATCGTCAGTGCAATATTGACAAAAAAACCCTTCATAGTACTCTTACTAAGATAATAGTAGCCAAAAAAAGTCTTATTGTGTGGGAATAGCTCAGTTGGTAGAGCGTTGCCTTGCCAAGGCAAAGGTCGCGGGTTCGAATCCCGTTTCCCACTCCATTACGCTGTTTTTTCTATAAATATACGTCAATTGTTGGTCGGTATGGCTCGTTACTGATAAAATATAATAAAAAGTTTATAATATACGACTACTGATAATGTCGCATATTTTTTCCTTAAAACTTATTACCAACGCACATTGAAAAATACCATATTCTATTCATTAGTGCGTTCTTGAGGTTAACAATAATGAAATCAATCATGGAAGAAGCTTCTACCATAGCAAAGGCAATATCAAAAAGCTGGGAACGTGCAGGTAAACCGGCATCGTTTAGCGTTAAGGTGTTAGAAGAGCCCCAAACCAATTTTTTTGGCATGACAGTAAAACCTGCTAAAATAGCACTTTTCTTTGAAGTAAAAGAAAAATTCACTCCTAAAAGCCGAATTCATCGAAGAACAAGCGCTCCAGCTAAAAAAATTGAAAAAAGGGAACCTGAGCGTAAACCACGAGAAATCAAAAGAGAAGAACGCGTAGCACGTCCACTCAAAGAAACTTCAACTACCAGCCAACAGCAAACTCAAAATACCTGGACGGACGAAATGGTAGATTTTGCCAAAACATGGCTAAATACTATTTTGTCAGCTAAAAAATCTTTGAATTCTGAATTTGAAACCAGCATAGACAATCATAGATTAATTATAACGTTTGAAAAACCGCTTACCGGTGATTATAATCAAGACCAATTTGCATTCAACAGCCTTGGTCATTTGATTACTAAAACCGTGAGAACTTATTTTAGAGAACGATCACAAGGTTTGCGTATTTCAATCAGAAGTAACGAATAATTTGTCATATCAACAAAATGGGGCTAGGAGTATGATTCGCAGTCATGATGATGCAACTATTATCGCTCAATGTACTCCACGTGGCAGTGGGGCAATTGCTTTATTGCGCATAGCTGGTGTTGATGCTCTGAGCATAACAAATGCTATGAGTACGCTTGGTAAACATAAAAAAATTACTGATCTTCCTACACACACTATTCACTATGGGTGGGTAACAGACCAAAATAAAAAACATATCGATCAAGTTATGTTTTTAGTCATGCATGGACCAAAAACATTTACCGGGCAAGATACCATTGAAATCACCTGTCACAACAATCAGTTCATTATAGAAAAAATTATTGAACGTGCAATTACCTGTGGTGCGCGACTGGCCGACAACGGTGAATTTACAAAACGTGCTGTGCTTAATAAAAAAATTGATCTCATTCAAGCAGAGGCAATTAATGAATTGATTCATGCACAAACGCAACATGCGCTCAAAAAATCACTTTCGCAATTAGAAGGGAGCTTGTCTGAGTGGACATATAAGATAGCAAATAATTTAGTAAAAGCGCTTGCGCTTTCTGAAGCAAATTTTGAATTTATTGACGAAGAAATTTCTTTTGCGCAACCAATCAAAAAAATTATTGATCAAAATCTTAATACTATTGTAACAATTAAAAAAACATTTAATCAGCAACAACAAATTCGTCAAGGAATTCGAATTACTCTTGTTGGTTCAGTGAACACAGGTAAGTCATCTCTTTTTAATGCGATCATTGGAACACAACGAGCAATTGTAACCAACATCGCTGGAACAACCCGTGATTCAATTGAAGCAGGACTTTATAGAAATGGAAATTATTGGACATTGATAGATACAGCAGGTTTGCGCCAAACAAATGATGTTATTGAACAACAAGGCATTAAGCGTTCATTTGAACAAGCACAAAGAGCTGACATTGTTTTATTAGTTTTTGATGGTTCTCAAAAATTGTCTGATATCGAACAACCGATATATAAAAAACTACTGAGAAATTTTAAAAATAAAATAATTACCGTACAAAATAAATCTGACTTATCAATTGTTGGTGATATGCATAGACCAACTATGGATGTACTAGTTTCAAGCAAGAAAAATAAAAATATCGAACACATTGATCAATTAATTCAACAAAAAATTGATTCACTTTTTAAGCATATTGAATCACCCTTTTTATTAAATCAGCGGCACTATAATTTAATTTTGAAACTTGAAAAAAGTTTGCAACAAATTATGACCATGCTGAGCGCGAATGTTCAGTACGAACTGTTGTCCTATCATTTAAATGATGCCATTGCCCAACTTTCTGAACTTTCAGGAAAAACAATTAGTGAGCAGGGAATGGACATGGTGTTTCGTGAATTTTGTGTTGGTAAATAACTACTCATAAACTTTTAATGATCGATAGCGTACAAACTTTTGTAATTCATGGTTAGCTGTCGTATCTAACACAGTTCTTCCTTGATAATCACGGGCATAAATACTGGCACCTTCATCAATCAGCATTCCTATAATTTCTCTTCGCTCATTTAATCGTGGAGTAGCATATTTGACTGCAGCATGTAAGGGTGTGGCGCCGTTATAATCTTGCGCATGAATATCAGCGCCATTATGGATAAGCGTTTGTACTACTTCAGAATGAGCCTCACTTGCAGCCCAATGGAGCGGTGTTTTTTGTTCTGCATCACGAACATTTATATCAGCGCCTTGACCAAGTAATTTTTCGATAGATTCGGGAGTTACTTTTCGACGAACAAGATTTAAAAGTTCATTTGATTTCATCCTTTTATCAAACTTTTTTTTACTTTTTTTGAAGCCCTCCTGAATGAACGCTTGCCTTTTTAAGATATCTTCCATGGTGTCGCTTGGGTGCGGTCTGCTCCACCCAGGAGGGGGTGCACAACAGGTGCCTTCAAGATCAGCCTCATCGAGCAAAAAATCTGTATCAACACTTGCATCTATCCGTGGAGGAGCCGTACCGCCTCGCTGCTGTACCTCTCGCAAAGCATCCATATCAAATTTACTCGCATATATCTTATCCATTTCATTTTCAAACAATGCACCCATCTCAAACGAAATCAAAATCGCTACTACAAACCATAATCTTAGACTTTTCATAGACTCACTCCCAGATAAACTGCCACCTTTGTTATCACTACAATAGCGCAGTCTCTAACAAATCATCAAGATAAATCTATAAATAGGATATCTCATTAGCCTGAAAACACCTTAAAAAAGCCCTTTGAAATGCATATTTTACCTCCTATTGATTGCTATTTTTTTAAATTAGATATATCTTATTATAAGATAGCTTTTAAAAATTATATTTAAAACTTTTCATATTGTAACTTTTAACTGTAAAAATCATAAATGGAGTACTCTTAGATGAGCACAAAAACGGGTTGGTCAACCCCAAAAAAAACTCTTATATTTGTGTCAGTATTGCTGACAACAGTAGGACTTTACTGGAAATATACACAGCACACCGTTGAACCCAAGAAAAAAATTATTATTTTGAGCTCTATTGGCGGTGGAGGTCATACTGCAGCAACCAAGGCTTTAAGAGGTTACCTAGATCAAGATTATGACGTGAAAGCCGTTCAAGCCTTTTCTGAAGTCCTACAACAAAAAGATCCGATTGCCCTTTTAACAAAAGGTGCTCACAACTCTGTAGAATTTTATAACTACATCACATATAAACGCTGGTTCCCTATTCTCATGTTTATGCGTAACGCCGGTCGTTGGTACTTTGACACATATCCTGGGCACGTAGAACAACTAATTTACAGCTACTTGGAGCAAAAAAAGCCTGATCTCGTCATTTCAGTAATACCAATGATTAACAATATGATTCTTAAAGCAGCCAAGGAACTGGATATTCCATTTCTTTTGGTACCTACTGATTTTGACTACACTGCCTATATAGCAAATATCAGCGGCAAAACATATGATAAATTTTATCTAACAACACCATTTGGATCTGATCTATCCAAATCTCAAAAAGTTCATCAAAATCTTCCTATATTAAAAGAAAATCTTATTATGAGTAGAATACCAATACGAGCAGGTTTTTTTGCTGAAAAAAATCATTCAAAAATAAAGAAAATGTTTTCAATACCAGAAAATAAGCCCGTTGTTCTTGTTATGATGGGAGCACAGGGTTCACGGGAAATGTATATACTTGCAAAAAGGCTGCGAACTATTGAAACACCAGCTCATTTTGTCTTATGCCTGGGCAGAAATAAATCATTACAAAAAAAAATCAATAAAATTTATTTCCCAAACCATCTGAGTGTTACTGCCTTGGGATTTACTGATAAAATACCTGAATTAATGGCAATAAGTGATTTCATTATCACTAAACCAGGACCAAACACTATATCAGAAGCTATGCAAATGAATCTGCCAATAATCCTTGATAAGAGTGCCACCCCGCTTGAATGGGAAAAGCCTAACTTTGAGCTTGTTAAAAAATACAATATTGGCATGACCGCTAATTCTATTGATGAAATGGTATTTTTCGCCAATGATTTGCTTAAATATCCACGTCGCCTGCAAGCATTTAAGAAAGATCTGGAACAACTACCGAAAGTAAATGGCGCACTCAAAGTTAAGGAAACTGTTGATCGTATATTTGGGAAGAAAGCA
>JABSSP010000137.1 GCA_013213985.1 Candidatus Babelota bacterium
CAAGTTCAGCTTTTGCGTTGTCTGCAGAGTCAGAACCATGTGCTGCATTGGTTCCAATATCGATACCAAACAGTTTTCTGACTGTACCTTGCGCAGCATCCGCAGGGTTTGTTGCACCCATGAGATCACGCCATGCTTTAATGGCATTATCTTTTTCAAGCGCCATTATAACAACAGGTCCAGATGTAATAAACTCAAGCATTTCACCAAAAAACGGACGTTCTTTGTGAATGTCATACAGTTTTTTTGCATCTTCAAGCGGCATGGTAATAGTGAGTTTTTCAACAATAGTAAAACCATTGTCTTTAATCATGTCCATGATTTTATCAGCATTACCAGCTGCAACTGCATCGGGCTTAATTATAGCAAATGTTCTTTCTGCCATAGACTATCCTTCGCCTTTATCTTCTTTTTTGTCTTTACGAGCGGCATGTTTTTCAAGTTCAAGCTGGAACATACTTTTGGGTTTAGGTCCACTATCAGCAAGTACTTGAGCTTCTTTGTAGTTTGCTTTTTCTCGTTTTTTATCTTTCTTTGGTCCTGGAGCACGTTGTTTGTCACGCGGTCCTGGCTCTAAGCGCAGACTTAAACCGAGTTTTCGCTCGTCTTTGTTGACATTAATAACTCTGAACTGAGTCTTTTGATCCACTTTAAGAACATCTTCAACTTTCTCAACGTTCTGGTTTGACAGTTCAGAAATATGTACAAGACCTTCTATTCCGCTTGAAAGTTTAACGAATGCACCAAAATTAGTAATTTTAGATACAGTTCCCTCAAGAATTGTTCCAGCTGGATATTGCTCTTCAACAGTAACCCACGGATCTTGTTCCAACTGCTTAACACCAAGAGAAACTTTCTTGGTGTTTTTGTCGATGGACAAAACAATCACTTCAACTTCATCACCGAGTTTGTAGATGTCACTCGGATGACTAATATGTTCTGTCCATGAAAGGTCAGAAATATGTACTAAGCCATCGATACCTGGCAACAGTTGTACAAAAATACCAAAGTCAGTGATATTGCTAATTTTGCCTTTGATTTTGTCGCCAATTTTGAATTTCTCGTCAACTTCTACCCACGGATTGCCTTCAAGTTGTTTAATACTTAATGACATACGTCGGTTTTCAATGTTGATTGAAACAACAAGAATTTCTATTTTTTCGCCAACCTTGTATTTTTTATTAAGGTCGTTGATACGGTCAGTCCATGATGCTTCAGAAATATGCACCAAGCCTTCAACACCTTTTTCTACTTCAACAAACAGACCGTAGTCGGTAATGCTGGAAATAGTTCCGGTGATTTTGTCGCCAACTTTAAGTTTGTCAGAAACTTTTTCCCACGGATTGTCAGAAAGTTGTTTAAGACCAAGTGAGATCTTTTCATTTTCTTTATCAAAAGATAATACTTTGACCGTTACTTGATCGCCAATTTTAAGAATTTCACTTGGATGTGAAATGCGTCCCCATGTCATATCAGTAATATGAAGAAGTCCGTCTACACCACCGATGTCAATAAAGGCACCGTAGTTGGTGATGTTTTTAACTTGTCCTGGAATGATTGCTTCAACATCAATAGTCTCAAGTACTTCTTTGCGAGCTTCGCTACGTTGATCGCCAAGATATTTACGACGAGAAATAATAACGTTCCCACGTTTTTTGTTGACTTTCAAAATATTAGCAATGATGGTTTGTCCAACATATTGATCAAAATCAATAACTCGTTGCAGGTCGATTTGTGAACCTGGTAAAAAGGCAGGCACGCCAACATCAACACTCAAGCCACCTTTAACTTTGTGAGTAACCACACCTTCAACAGATTTTTCTTCTTCAAAGAGTTTGGTGATTGCATCCCATGCGCGCAGTGTTTTTGCTTTTTCATAAGAAAGGACAACGTTACCATCGACGTTTTCTAGCTCATCTAGAATAACTTCAATAGTGTCGCCTTCTTTTAATTTTTTCAATTCATGGTCGGTGAATTCATAGCGCGGAATAAGGCCGTATGATTTGTAATCGATATCAACTAAAACACCGTCAGAATCAAGTTTGACGATTTTTCCATTAACGAGCTTTCCAGGCTTGAGAGTATCAAAAATACCTTCAAGCAGGTTACTCATTTCTTCTATTTGTTCTTTGCTTAGCTCAAGAACATCGCTATCGGCTAAAAGGGTTACATCTGCGTGAGCAAATTGTTCCGGCCTAATGCGTTCTTTTGACATATAATTGCTCCTAAACGTGCGTCAGAGTTCATTTTAAGACAAAATGAACAGTTTAGAGGGTTAAATAATAGTAAATAATACCTTCAATATACCATACAATTTGGCAATTAACAATCACAAAAAGCTCATTTGGAGGGTGCTTTGGCATTTTTTTGCCCATTTTTTTCCTGTTTGCATTCATAGTAGGCAGTCATGGCAAAAATAAGTGCAGCGGCATTAATGACAATTGGTACCGCAAAGACTGAAAGAAATGGATTAAATGCCGAGGTTGCTGAACCCCAAACGAGTGAAAGGATAAGAGTTCCACCTAATATAAAAACTCCCATATGTTTGATCATATGCCAGCTGTGTTTAAGGGCTTGCATGAAAGATTGATTTTCAAGTGCTATCGCTGGCAATACACAATATGAAAATATTTGGTATAAAAACAATAAAAACAGAATAAATATACTAAAAGATGGACTTGTCAGAACAAAGGCAACAAAAGGATGATCTTCAAACATGAATTCCTTTATAAAGGTGACCTGTTTGGTAAATGACCACAATAGACTCAACGGAAAAATAATCAATGTACTGATGAGTGCCCAGAGTGCAATATCAGATAAAGATGTATTTGTTTGAATAAGAGCTTTTTCAATATTGCCAGCTTTTTTAGTGCGCATGATTTGAGCAGCATAGCAAATAAACAGTACATGGATAAAATTAAAAACTAAATAGATAAATGGTATCCAAATATAATGAAGCCAATCAGGGAGTGAAAAAAATGTATATTCTTTAATACTAGTTTGAATACTGGTTTGAAGGTTTGAAATATAACGAAATAATAAAAATTGTACTTGTGTGAGCGGAAAGAATGAAAAAAGTGGACCAAGATCAAAGTAATGGACATAAATTGGAAAAACGGCAAAATAAGGAATGGTCAAAAATGCGACCAGACGTTTGTTATCTAAAAGGAAACGAAAACTAGAAAGAGCGCGTTTAGCGCCATTTACAAATGTATGTGGGCAACGCCTAGGCACAACAATTCCTTTTAGTTATTGAATGAGTATGAGGGGTTACCTCCTCTTGCTAGTTTTATATACTCAGGGGTAGGTTGTCAATCTGATTTTGACGTTCGGCAAGAACCCTTCGACAAGCTCAGGGCGAACGGACTAAATAAATTTATCAAAAAATGTTAGTTTTTGTTCTAAGTAGTCTTAGCAAAATACGTTGAAATAATAATTGAACCCACCCGTTCGCTCTGAGCTTGTCGAAGGGTCTTTACGAACGGTAAGATAAAAATAAATCAGATGTATAGTTACAAAATTTAGGAGATATAATGATTAACAGCCCAAACAAAAAAGTAGTCATAACAACAGGCATTTCATTATTACTTATTGTTTCCGGCCTCCTTGTATTGAAATTTAGAGTTGGTGTTAGGCAACAAGAAACGTCAAAAGCTTTTATTGACCGCATGTACCAATCAATAACTGGTTTTAAAATTCCTAAAGAAGAAAAGGTACAATTAAAAGAGGCGGGTGCCTCATCAACATATGGTGAAATTTTGTTTGATTCATTAAAGATTATTTTAGATGATCTACAGCTTACTGACCAAGATGTTTTTTATGATTTAGGTTCGGGTGTTGGTAAATCCGTGGTACAAGTTCTTTTAACCACGTCGGTAAAAAAAGCAGTGGGCATCGAACTATCACCAACGCGTTGTGCACGTGCACGTCAAGCAGAACAGATTCTTAAAAAAGAAGACAAAGTTCCCCTGGATAAAGAATTTTCATTGTGTGAAGGTAATTTTTTGAAAACTGATTTAAATGATGCAACAATTATTTATATGAATTCGACTTGTTACCAGTCCGAACTGATGCAAGCAATTACAGAAAAATTAAGCGCGGTGCCAGCACAAAATAATCTGCGCATTGTAAGTCTTAAAAAATTGCCAGAAAATACTACCTTTGAATTGATCAAAGAATATCGTTTGCCGATGACGTGGTCCAAGAAAAAG
>JABSSP010000138.1 GCA_013213985.1 Candidatus Babelota bacterium
AAAGTTTTGTTTATGTTTTAATTATACTTTATACTACCTTATTTTTCTTACTAAAACTATTGCTTTTTAGGGTTAGTTTTTTGTACACTGGGTAATAAGAGGGGATTCTTTTTGTCAGGGGAAACAGGGTCCGTACCTGTTCAGGTCTCATATAAAAAAAATTTAAGGAGTAGGATAATGGCAAAAAAAAGAGATAAAATAACTAACAAATTACGTCAGTATTGGAAAAAAGTAATGGATTCAACAAGAAAGAGTATGTCTCTTGGCGCACAACATGTTGATAAAATAATTACGTGGGCGCGACAAGATAATTGGAGACGTCCGCACAACAGACCGAAAAAGAAATAATTTTTTTACATTGTTCGTAGGTAGCATAAACACTTGCAGTTATTTCTGGTTATGGCATTTTTGGGATTGATACTACCATTTACCATTCCAGATAATAAAATAAGTAGAAGTGTATGAGTACTACAAAAGGCGATGTAAAAAAAAATCTTGAACAAAAAGCGTATAACATGCGCGCCAATGCGTTGCGTATGACAACGCAAGCAGGGTCCGGTCATCCAACGTCTGCACTTTCGGCTGCAGATTTAGTGGCCGCACTTTTTTTCTATGGAATGGGGTACGATCCTCATAATCCTCACAATCCAGAAAATGATCGTTTTATTTTATCAAAAGGTCATGCGTCACCAATTTTATACGCCGCGTGGAAAGAAGTTGGAATTTTAAGCGATAAAGACTTGCAAGGGTATCGAGAATTTGATTCCGTGCTCGAAGGCCACTCAACAATGCGTTTTGAACACACTGAAGCTGCAACGGGGTCACTTGGTATCGGACTTTCTATCGGTGCAGGAATGGCGTTGTATGCCAAAATGTTTAAAAAAAAATATCGCACATTTGTTTTATTAGGTGACAGTGAAATTACTGAAGGGTCTGTGTGGGAAGCGGCAGAAGTCGCTGCATTTTATAAGTTAGACAACTTAGTTGCACTGCTTGATTGTAATCGACTAGGACAAAGTACTGAAACTATTCATGGTCATCATCTTGATCGGTATGCTGCAAAGTTTGAAGCGTTCGGTTGGAAAACTATTAAAGTAGATGGTCATGACATGATGCAGATTATGCATGCGCTTGATAAAGCGCAAGAAGCAGATGATCATCCAACAATTATTTTAGCAAAAACGGTCAAAGGTTATGGCGTTGAAGAAGCTGAAAACAAAGAAGGCTTTCATGGAAAAGCATTTAAAAAAGAAGAACTTCCTGCCATCCTTAAACGGTTAAAAGAACGCTTTGCCGACGTTGAGGCAGAAAAACTTTCAAAAGATATTTTGTTTGAAGAAGGGCGTTACGGTGCATGGCAAAAACAATTTGGAAAACAAGAATATCGCAATATGACCTCTATTCCCGACGATATTATTAATAATGAAAAAACTGAAGAACAAGAATCAAATGGATGTCTGATCACTGAATTAAAAGATCCTCATTATGAACTTGGCGAGATGATGCCAACCCGTAAAGCATACGGGCAAGCGTTGACTGACTTA
>JABSSP010000139.1 GCA_013213985.1 Candidatus Babelota bacterium
CGGTGAAAGATCAATGCGGACTTCTTTTTGGTGAACTGTTAACCGCGCAACTTTTTGCAACTATTTTGCCATCAAATAATGATAAAAAATTAGCGTCGGAACTTGTTCGCTTTTTTCCTGACGAAATTTTAATTCCTGACGAAAAACAAGGAAGACTGTTTGTCCCCTTTTTTAAACGTCTTGGCTATTTTACTTCTTTGTTGAATGAAGATGCTTTTTCTACCAATAGTTTTGGCGACACGCAACATTGGGCACAACAACAGTTTGATAAAAAGGTGTATGAACAGTTTTCTAAAAATAATTCACTGTTGTCTGCACTGACCTTATTTCATTCTTATTTACAAAAAAATCAAAAGCAGGCCCTTGACCAATTTACGTCAGTGCATTTTTATCAACCGGATGATTTTTTAATGTTAGATGGTCCGACGCAGCGCAATTTAGAACTTGTTAAAAATGTTCACGATGGAAGCAGAAAAAATACGTTGCTGAGTGTGATTGACCGTGCAGCAACGGGCATGGGTTCGCGCATGATAAAAAAATGGTTATTACGACCGTTGGTAAAAAAAGAAGCAATTATTCAACGGCAAGACGCGATTGAAAAATATATTAAAGACGATTCGCTTTCTCAAAAAACAAACGAACTGCTAAAACAAATTGGCGACGTTGAACGTGTTGTTGGCAGAATTGCGTTGCACCGTGCAAACGTTACAGATTATAAAGTATTGTTGCACGTGCTTTCATTATTGCCCGACTTACATAACACACTTGCACAACGCTCGGACGTGGCCCTCTTACAAATAATTGCTGCGTGCATTGCAGATTTTTCGAAGCTACAAAAGTTATTGACGAGCGCGTTAAGTTTGGATTCAAATAAAGAATGGATTATTGCACCTGGGTTTGATCAAGAATTTGATCGTATTAGAATCATTCTGCAAAAAGGCAGTGCAAACATTATTGAGTTTGAACGGCGCGAACAACAAAAAACCGGTATTAATTCATTAAAGGTTCGTTATAACCGTGTGCACGGCTATTACATTGAAGTTACTAAAGCAAATAAAGCTGCCGTTCCTGAACATTATATGCAACAACAAAGTTTAGTTGGTCGTGATCGATTTATCACACCAGAATTGCAACAACTGCAGCACGACTTATTTTGTGCACGCAACGAAATTGAACAATTAGAAAAAACTATTTTTGATCGTGTAAAATTAGAAGTTACCCAATACATTACGCAGTTGCGCAAATGTGCACACGCACTCGCACATCTTGATGCGTTGTTTGGTCTTGCACAAGTGGCCTATGACAATCGGTATGTACGGCCCGTTTTTAATGATGGTCGCGATATTGTGATACAAGAAGGGCGACACCCAGTTGTTGAATTTTGTTTGCAAGGACAATTTATTCCAAACGACACGACTTTGACTGACGAACAATCTTTATGGGTGATCACTGGTCCAAACATGGGCGGAAAATCAACATATTTGCGCCAAGTTGCGCTGATTTCAATTTTGTCGCAGATTGGGTCATTCGTTCCCGCAAAAAGTGCTCACGTTTCAATTTTGGATCGTTTGTTCACTCGAATTGGTGCCGGTGATAATTTAGCTGACGGAAAAAGTACGTTTTTAGTTGAAATGGAAGAAACTGCTGCAATTTGTTCACAAGCAACGAGCAAAAGTTTAGTTATTCTTGACGAAGTTGGCCGCGGAACAAGCACGTTTGACGGACTTGCTATTGCGCAAGCAGTCGTTGAATATTTATATAAGCATGTGCAAGCGCGGTGTTTATTCGCAACGCATTATCACGAATTGACTTCACTTTCAAAAGAATATCCGGGCATTGTAAGTTATTATGCTGCAAGTAAAAAAACGAAAGATGGTATTTTATTTTTGTATCAGATTATAAAAGGGGTTGCCGACGGAAGTTTTGGTATTGAAGTTGCTAAAATTGTAGACTTACCTGCAGGAGTTATTGCACGTGCGCAGCAGATCGTACAAACACTGAGTGTACAAGGTGGGTCGTTTGATCATAGTGCAGGTGACATGACTAATAGTATTGGTCAATCAGATGATTTAATGAATCACTATGAAAACGTATTGCAACAAAACCAAGAATTAAAAAAACAGATGTTGGTTTTACATGAAAAAATAAAAACAAATGAAGTGTTATTAGATCAATTTAAAAAAATTGATTACGATATGCTTTCGCCAAAAAAAGCATTTGATTTGTTGTGGGATTATAAAGAGAAGATTTAGCAAGTAAGATAAACTATTATTGTTGCTGTATAAAACGTTTAAGTGTTGGGCAGTTGTCTAAATTTTGTTTACTATCACAAAATTCGATTATTTTTTTATTTTCAATGTAATAAGCACGATCCATAACTTTGTTTACAAATTTCATATCCTGACTCGAAATACCAATAGTTAAACCATCATTTGCCAATGATTTTAATAGAGTAACGAGTATATCGGTATTTGCAGGATCGAGTGAGGCTGTTGGTTCATCAAGGAGCAGTACTTAGTGTTTTCATTACATCTACATCAAAGCCTTCATATTCACCTTGTGCATTGATGCTTACCCATGGTGCATATCCGGCCGCCGTACCGACTACAAAAGCTGGTTTGTCTTGTTGTAAATTTGTTTTTTTAAAAAAGAGATAACCGCCTAGGGCGGTAATGAATAAAATGATAAAAATTATATATTTTTGTAACTTCATAAATAAAACCTTTACTTACTTATTTATTTTTTTATTTCGTTTAATTTTGTTAAGTGCCAATATATATCCATGGTAGGGCTCGTTCTTTAAAAATCTGGCGACGCGTGTAATAGTTGCCAGACTTACACCAGTGAGTTGATTAATGTCTCTATAAGATAATTCACCCTGATGAAGGAGCTTGCATATCTGCCATCTGTCCGCCAAAGCTTTAATTTCTTGGGGCGTACAGAGGTCTTTCATAAATCGAGCTATTTCATCTGGACTTTTTATACTTGCAAACAGAGTAAATAATTCATTTAATTGGTCACTACTTTGGTTGTTTTTCATGGGTAATCCTTTTGATTTATTATTGCCCTACTGTTCTACTGTGATAGCACAGTAGGGCAATAATAAATCAAAAGGGCCTAATCATAGTTAGAAAATAACATCAAAATATTAGAATGGGCTCAATTTGGAAGGATTATAAAACTATGTTTGTTTTTCTCACCTGTCTTTTTTAATTAGGTAGATTATTAATTCTGTTAGCCCTGATTTTATCGAAGGGGAAGACAGTTAAAAACCAAAGAAGGGAACGTAATTAAACGTTCCCTT
Organism: Candidatus Babelota bacterium; assembly: GCA_013213985.1. Taxonomy (GTDB): domain Bacteria; phylum Babelota; class Babeliae; order Babelales; family Vermiphilaceae; genus JABSSP01. The sequence continues at coordinate 3,305 of JABSSP010000139.1, forward strand.
CCTTCGTAAACAAAAAACAAAATCTAAAACAGATTTTTATTATCCTACAATCTCATTGTTTTTAACCAAGCTTGCATTTTTCTGACCAACGTAGATAGCAGCGACAATCCATACACCAATCAATCCGAAACTGATTAGTGTTCCGTACATCATAAGTTCAGACAGATCATGTTTGAATGTGTTGTTGATAGCAGCTCCGATTGTTTTTGCAGAACGGCCACCAAATGGATCAATAAAGCCTTTTGCTTTAAATTTTGCATCTTTACTGGTTGGGATATACATCATTTCTTTAGTTGGATTGTTAATTGCATAACTCAAACCTTTTGCTACAACCATAACGCCGAAGGTTGCCCACAGAAGTTGTGTTGATGTAGGTGAGCCATACAAGAAATACGCATAGAGCACAGATAGAAAGGCGGTAAGCAAGATTGGATAAAGAAGTAAACAAAGGCGTAGTCCATATTTTTTTAAAATATGTCTAAAGCCTAGAAGTGCAACTAAGAAAGATAATGTATTCACACATGTGCCAAAAATACCGGTAAAGCGGGCATAAGCAATTGGTGTGGTATAGACCAGGCTTGCTTGGCTATTTAATTGATAATCCACAATCGTAGCTACTACCTCATAGAAGGTTGAGATAATAAGAATACCGAAAATGTATGGACGGGTGGCGATAATTACAAGACCTTGTACCATACCTTGAAAGAAGCCTTGTTTTTTCTTAGGTCTATCCTTGACTTTTTCAGAGTTACTTACCATTTGATCAGCAGGAACAGTTCTTACGAGCTTATTAATTATAGGGCAAACAAGCGCTACAGCAATAGTGGCTACTAAAAAAATAGGCCAAATGCTTCCAATTTGAGGTATGAAAATATTTAAAATTGATGCACCAATTGCTGAAAGTTGTGCTACTGCCACAATAAAAGGATATCCAACTTTTGCAGCGTCGGTAGTACAAATACTCGCAGCATAGGACCAAAAAAGGGCAATAACAATTGAACCAAAACTTTCGATCGCAAAATATGACACCCATCCAAAACCTGCTAACGGATATTTACCGATGACTTGTGGTCCCCATGCTTCGTAGGCAATAAGCGTGCCGGTAATTACAAGAAAAATAACACCATAAAAGGTACATAAAATATAAAAAAGTTTTTCTTTTTTAAACTTATCAACAAGCTTTGAATAAATGAGAACAGCAATGAAA
>JABSSP010000014.1 GCA_013213985.1 Candidatus Babelota bacterium
CTATTTTTCAATTTTTTGAATTTTTTTGGAAGGCTCCTAGGGTGTGCCTGTTGGGTGCTGATACTTTAAAACCAACTGAACTTGAAAAAGAAACTGGTACATTTGCGAACTATCAAATGGAGCATGCGCAAACACGTGCCGGTGATTTAAAAAGAACATTTAAATTGATTCCAGGTGCGGCGCACTGGTGGTTTGATGACGAAGCTATGCGGGAAGCATTTATTGATTCGCTGTAGTTGTTGATAAGGTCCGTTCGTAAAGACCCTTTGACAAGCTCAGGGCGAACGGATTTTATGATTTTTATATCACAAATTATATACTTTTGAATTACATCCAATAAGTTTTGAATAGCTAATGTAACATCTAAAAAATTTATTTATCCGGTTCGCCCTGAGCTTGTCGAAGGGTTCTTGTCGAACGGGTACAAAAAAGTATCGAAGGATGGCCTATAAATCCTCCTTTTTAAATTGACGAGTGAGTGGTTTTATTATACTCTCAAATGGGTAATGAAGTATTGCCGGGATGGCGAAATTGGTAGACGCACGGGACTCAAAATCCCGCGGTGGTGACACTGTGCCGGTTCGAGTCCGGCTCCCGGCACCAGGAATTCATCCTGAGTGATTTGTGCAGCAAATAGTATCGAAGGAGTAGTATGAATAACGATTGTATTTTTTGCAAAATAATCGCGGGTGATATTCCTGCAGAAATTATTACACAAAATAATGACGTTATTGTTATTAAAGATATTGCTCCAAAAGCTCCAACTCACTATTTAATTATTCCAAAAAAACATATTAAAGATATTGCATCATTAACCGCTGATGACGACAAAATTGCTGCGTCAATGATTGCTATGGCACAACACATTGCAGGTGATCTTAACGACGGTCAAGACTTCCGTTTGATTATGAATAACGGCAAAAGTGTTGGCCAATCTGTTTTTCATCTTCATTGCCACTATCTTGCTGGCAAAAAAATGACCGATCTCTAGTGGATTATTTTTTATTGATTTATAATCATCCTTATTTGTAAAATAAAACTATATTGTTAAAAAACAGTTGAGATTTTTAGGGGGTATTATTGTGAATCGAATAAAAAAGATCTTTTATTATATTTTTACACTACTCATAATACTTGTTATATCTGCTATTGGAATTTAATATCGTCTTATCAAAACTACATGTTCTCGTGCACTTGTTTCACCTGAAAAACAAGCACGCATTGTGCAAAAAAGAAACATACTTATCAACGAACTTGGCGGTCATCCAGTTTCATTTTCTACTTCGGATGGAATAAAAATTTCAGGGCTATTGTTTAGGCGACCAAATACAAAAAAAGTTATCATTGCAGCTCATGGATATTTTTCGAATAAAGAAGGCATGATGCATGTTGTTGATATGTTTCCTAACGATCATGTGTTGTTGTTCGATTTTAGAGGCCACGGTCAAAGTAGTGGAAACATTATTTCAATTGGTTACCATGAGCGCAAAGACATTGCTGCTGCGGTCGAGTTTTTAAAACAAAATGGAATTGTAAATTCATTGCCGTTGATTGGCATTGGTAATTCCATGGGTAGCGCTACACTTATTGGTTCTGCCGCGCAAGATGTTCCGTTTGATCTATTAGTGTTAGATTCGTCATTTGCCAAACTTGAAAAACAATTAGATGATACGTTTACAGCCCGTACAGGTTTGCCTAAAAAGCCATTTTTACCGATCGCAATGCAGCTGTGTTATTACATGGGTGGTGGCATTGTTCAAGATGTTAATCCTGTGCAATGGATTAAACAAGTGAACATTCCTGTTTTAATAATTCATTCTGATATCGACGAACTGGTACCTATTTTTGATGCAAAAACTATGTATAACAATGCAAACAAACCAAAAAAATTATGGATCGTTTCAGATGCTAAGCACGGAGATGCGTGGAAACTCGATTACGAACATTATAAAAAGACGATCACTAACTTTATCGCACACTATCTATAATGAGTGATTATTGATCAGTGTGCATTGGTTCACTGCTACTTTGATCAAATTTAGGTTGTTTTGCCATTTTTTTTTGTGCTTTTTTTTTCTTCTTCTTGTCTTTGGATTCCTTGTGCAAACAATCTTTCAAGTGGCGGCAATTTTTTAGGTTCCTCCTCCTTATTTCTCCCGGAATAGTAGATCTTTCCGAGCTATAATTGTGCTACCGCTTTTGATCCTGGATCAACATTTTGTTTAGTAGTTACGTGCTTGCGCATAGTCTTGAGCTACCGCTAGATAATTTCGAGTCGTGCTTGCGCTTCTGCTTTTGCTTTTAGATTAAGATTTTGATCAGCAGCTACTCGTAGTAGTGACGTACTCGTTCATAGTCTTGATCTGCTCCATCTCCGAGTTGTACTTGTGCTGCTGCTAGATCATTACCATAATTTCCTGTGAAAATAGTGTGATAATTCTGAGCATTGGGACCAAACAGATTGTCACTATTAGCAAAGTAATTAAGTTGTTGGGTAACAGGATTAAAACGATAATACTCAATAGGCCTATTGGCAGGTTCTCTATTTATAGGGTTGGTTAGAAGGGCTAGGCCTGGATTCTGATTAGTGAATGGATATGCAAAACGCCCATCGGTTAAAAGGTTATGATTTAGTAAGTGTGCATCAAAAAAGTGACCGTTTTCTGCTTGATTGCTACGAGTTACAACGCGTGCAATTATCCATTCTTTATTTTCATTGCTCTTAGCTGTTTCTAGTTCTTGGAATGTCGAGAGGGAAAAAGTTTCATTCTCATCACGTGATATCTGATGTTGGCCACCTTCACGTAAATTAACAATGAAAGGTTCAAGTTCTATTTCTGCCGGGGCATTAGGTTCATAAACAGGGTGTTCATGGGCAGGTTACAGTGTTGCACCCGCCTCATCCATTGCAGTTAGCTGGCCCGGTATTATGCAAACCAGATAAACAAATAATAATTTGTTAAATACATGCTTCATATTTACGTATCCTCTATTTTCAAAAAAAAATAAATGCTTCATTTCTAATTTAGCAATTTTTATTTTTGTAAGTCTAGTAGTTTAATATATTAATGAGTCAAAGCTACGACATGATCAGTGAAAGCATGCGTTGCCGTGCTTTTTCCAGTTTTTTTGCTCTTGGTAAGAGGGCTGATGAGAAGGATCTTGAAAGATGAAGTACCCACACCCTAAGTGGTGAGGAAAAATACGATACAGTACGAAATGAGATTTTTCCTTCATGGCAATTGATTTTGTAGAAGGACTTATCATGGCTCTATTGGACTTATATTCCAGCTGCTGTGGTAGTGCAGGAGGGTGTATTGGGTGTCGAGAAAAATCAAGCATGATTTGGGCTGCCTTGATATCCTCACTTTGAACCATTGGCACGAGCAGTGTGGGATATAAGAATAGTATTGCAAAAAAAGTGAGACATTGGTGAAAGCTCATCATATAAATTCCCTCTATAGTATAACGTGCCGCTTTTCCTTATAACGAGTGCTTATCTTTGGACAATTGTCAAATTGAGTTGATAATTTGAGGCAGATTATTATGCTCATAAAAAATGCCCATATATAACTTAATTAGGAGTATCTTATGAAACCAGTATATGCCTTGTGGTTTGTTTCAATGTTGTGTTGTGGAATTTCTTTACACTCTATACAAGGAGATATAAAACAAAAGAAAGCTGCTATCAAACGCAACAAGCAAAACCATGTACCGCAATCAGATTATTCTTGGCGTGAAGATGGCAAAAAAATAGTGGCAGGAACTGCCGTAGCTGTAACACTGGTTTTATGTGACTATTTAGTTTAATGGTCATGTGGATTAAAAAAATAATAATCTAATTTCTTTTGCTATTGGTTGATTCTTTCATAAAGGGTATACTAGGCTGAATACCAAAATGTGGCATAAAAAGCTGGGGGGTAGTATGCAGTTGTCAAAGTATGGTTTAGTTTTGTTATGTGTAAGTTTTGGTTGTTTTGCATCCGAGCAACCTATAGTTGATCAGAATATTAAATCTAGAGCCCTTGCACTCCTTACAGATGGTCTTTCAGAAGCATTAACAGATGGTCTTTCAGAAGCATTAGAGGAATGTTCCGAAAATCAAGCACGATTAATTGTTGATTTGGATACGCAGGTGCGTGTGTATGGTAAGATATATCTTCATGAGCGTCAGAAATGGATGATGACTCATATGCCTCATGATCTAAAAGAAGTTGTAAAGATAAAATATCATCTTAATGATGGCATTGATAAAAAAAATAAATGCAAAACTTTTTATAAAGACCATATAGAACAGGTCCTGTTTAGATAGAACGTAAAAGATTCCCTCGGTTTTTATCCCGAGGATTTTTCCATACTGTTTTGATTATTGGTTTGATGAACTATTGCTAGAAAAGCTGTTGCTAGAAATTTTTACTTTTCTCCTCAATGATTCTGGATGGGGATATTTTCGTGTTTTGAGCAAGGGTAAACAAGTTTAGAAATAGTGTATCGCGTTGTAGTGCCAGATCACGGTTGATGTGACGTAATCGAGTTATACGAGCATCTATTTCACAAGTTTTTTTATACTCCTCGCGTTCAACGGCATCTTCATAATCGTATGGTAAAACTAACAGTTCTAAGCTATTGGATTCTGCCTGTTTTACTTTATCGCGTCCATAATATTCTTGTAATAAATGAAAACCAAAAACTGATCCAATAATAAATGCATCAACACCGGTGGCCGTCATGCCAAAAAGTGAAATTGTTTTGGTGACAAAAAGGTTAGCTAAAATCGTTTGTAAGGCAATAAAGCAAACGAGTGCGGTGGCAACTCCACCAAAGTGCGAGTAATGCGCTAGCGCTTACAATTGATGTGTGTAAAAGGAAAATAAGTTCATTCACTGTTTTTATTTATTCTCTTGAGTTGTTTGATTGTTTTGTGTGGCAAATTTTTCTTTATTAAACAAGGGGCGTTGTTTAACTTTTCCGGTTGCAAGAAGTTCTTTGCACATTTGTCCACAGGTGTTATTGAATTTTTGTGTGCACTCAACACAAGAAATGTAATGTTTATTACACTCAGCGTTAAAACAGTTGGTGTAGTCATCACATGGTTTGTCGCATAAATAACAGCTACCTAAAATATCGCCATTTACTTTGACGGCAATACGTCCATCAAAAACGTAATTTTTTCCCCTGAAAAAACCATTAGGATATTGTTCGATGTAGCGGTGAATGCCGCCCTTTATTTGATAAATTTTTTTTGCTTCTGTTTTTTGTTTCACATAGCCTGAAGCACGTTCACAACGAATGCCGCCAG
>JABSSP010000140.1 GCA_013213985.1 Candidatus Babelota bacterium
GCTATATCCAATTTGAGCAAAAATGAAAAAAAACAAACCATACTTGGTTTGTATCACAAATACTTTGTAGACGCACAAATAATTCATACTGTTTATGAAAAACGTAACGAACAAAATATTTTTATATGCGCTGGTGCTGCTCATATAGAAAGAACATTACCTATTCTTCAAAAATTAGGTTACGAACACCAAGCAAGTGAAGGGAACGAATACTATAATCCCGATACACAACAATTTTCTGAGCCCGATACGTTGGATGTTGCACAAACGTTTAAACAATTGGATGAGAAAGTTCCTGCAGGTATACCCGTTCATAATGATAGAATGAATGGTGCAATAGTTTGGTTATTGCTCGTCTTTGCATCAATACTCTTTATCTTACACCGAAACAGAAAACAAAAAAGATATATCATCAGTGGTATACAATAATATTTACTTTAATCTCTATCTCCATTTATATAGGCGTTGGTAGTAATTAACTATCAGCGCCTTATCGTGTTATAATAACTTATACAAAGCTTTTATTTGTCCTTTTTTAAAGAAAGAAATAAAAATCGTGATCAGTGCCCATAATCTCTGCCTTAATTTTGGCCCCCAGACAATCTTTGATGATTTGTCTTTTACTTTTCAGGGTAATCAGCGCATTGGCGTAGCTGGTAGAAATGGTGCTGGTAAATCAACACTATTAAAAGTTGTTGCTGGTCAACAACAACCTGATAGCGGATCGATTTTCTTTGCCAAGGACAAACAAATCGCCTATCTCCCGCAAGAAGTTGTGCTCGAGTCACATCAGAATATCCTACAAGAAACATTCAGTACGTTTGAAAAAATAGAGCAACTTGAAGACGAACAAAAAAAACTTGAACTGATTCTTGATCAAGACAATGTATCAGCTGAAACTATTGATCGATATTCTGAAATCTGCGAACAACTTGCTGAACTCAATCCTGACAATGCCCGTGCTGAAACTAAAAAAATATTACTTGGCCTTGGTTTTACTGAAAATCAATTCGATAAGTCAGTCAGCACATTGAGCACCGGCTGGAGAATGCGCATTGTTCTTGCAAAACTTTTATTAAAAAAAGCAGATTTTTATCTGTTTGACGAACCTACAAACCATTTAGACATCGTAGCAAAAGAATGGTTTGTAGAATTTTTAAAAAATGCGCCATTCGGTTTCATGATTGTCTCACACGAACGTTATTTTCTTGACCAATTGTGCACACATATTTTAGAACTTGAACAAGGCAGACATAAATTATACACCGGCAATTACAGCCACTATGAAAAACAAAAAGAACGTGATTTAGAACTTTTAACTGCTGCTCGTAATCAACAACAAAAAGAATTGAAACAAAAAATGGATACCGTGCAACGCTTTAGAGCAAAGTCGAGCAAAGCACGCATGGCACAAAGTATGCTTAAATCAATTAAACGAATTGAACTTATCACCCTTCCACCGACTCCAAAAAATATTAATTTTTCTTTCCCCCCACTCAAACAACCAGGCCGCATTGTGTTAAAAGTCAATGGCGTGAGTCATGCTTTTAGCGGCAAAGGACAAATATTTCATAACGCATCTTTTGAAGTACAACGCGGCAAAAAAATAGCAATCATTGCCCCAAACGGTGTTGGTAAAACAACATTGTTCAATATCATTGCTAATAAATTAAAACTACAAAACGGCTCCGTTGAATTTGGCCACAATGTTGACTATGCGCTCTTTGATCAAGATCAATCAAAACTTTTTGAACCAAAACAAAGCATGTTAAAAAATCTCAATAACCATTGTCCTAAGGTTCCTGACCAAAAAATTAGAACACTCTTAGGTGCATTTTTATTTGATGAAAATGATTTACAAAAACCTGCACAAGTATTAAGCGGGGGAGAAAAAAACCGTATTGGTATGACACGTGTACTTTTACAAGATGCTAACTTGTTACTTCTCGACGAGCCCACCAACCATTTAGATATTGCATCCAAGGAAGTATTGCTCAATGCGCTCAAAAAATATCAAGGCACTATCTTATTCGTTTCGCATGATCACGATTTTGTGAACAAGCTTGCAACGGATATCATCGAATTAAATGCAAACGGCACACATGTCTATCACGGAAATTACGAAGAATATTTATTTCATAAAAAACAAATGTCAGGTGATGACACCATCGGTAACCAAACATTTAATGCGCAACCAAAAACAAAATCCAAAAAAATACAAAATAACAAAGAGCTTTTTCAACTCAATAAACGAAGCAAAAGTTTAGAACGCAAAATAGAAAAATTAGAAAAAGAAATTAATAAAATAGAATTATCTTTTGCTGATGCTTCATATGGATCAGAAAACTATCAAGAACTTGATACAAAATTGCGCACACTCAAAAAAGAACTTGAACAATGTTGTACTGATTGGGAAAAGATACAAGAAAAAATAGAAAAAAATAGTTAAAGAAAAAGAGGCTCAATTTTGAGCCTCTTTTTCTTTTTTATATATGTGTTTTATTTAATGTCTTCAAACACTTTTTTAATTGATGCTAAAGAACCAATTAACGCTGACGCTTCGTATGGTAAAATAATCATTTTGTCATTTTTACCTTTGGTCATTTCAGGCAACATCTTCATGTATTGCTGTGTAATAAGATACGGTGCTGGGTCGCCTGGAAGTGAGCCTTTAACCAAATTAATCGCTTGTGCTTCAGCTGCTGCAACTTGAATACGTGCTTCAGCTTCACCACTCGCTCGCAACACTTGCGATTCTTTCACACCTTCGGCGTTTAGAATTGCTGAACGTTTTGCGCCTTCAGCTTCTAAAATAGCGGCACGTTTATCCCGTTCTGCACGCATTTGTTTTTCCATTGCCTGACGAATATCTTCAGGTGGATTAACTTCGAGTAATTCAACGCGGTTAACTTTAACGCCCCACTTGTCAGTTGCTTCGTCTAAGATGATGCGTAATTTTTCGTTAATTGAGCTACGAGAAACAAGAGTTTCCTCTAAGTCCATTGAACCGATAACGTTACGCAAGGTTGTTTGGGTTAGTTTTTCAATTGCTTCAGGTAAATTTAATACTGCGTAAATTGCCGCTTTTGGATCAAAAATTTGATAGTAAAGAAGCGCATTAATTTCCATTGTTACGTTATCTTTGGTGATTACATTTTGTTTTGGAAAATCGTACACCGCTTCACGCAAATCAATTCGAAAAAGTATCTTAATGTATCGTACATGTCGACGTCCCTCTTGAAATAAAAAGGTCCAAGTAACTGAACGCGGGTTATCCAAAAACGGAATTATAAAATGAAGACCAGGACCCAAAATACGATGGAATTTACCAAGTCGTTCAACAATAACAACTTGTGCTTGTTGAACTAAATAAACACTATTAAAGAGTAAGATAAATAGAAATAGGCCTAGAGCCAGTGCAATATAAAAGATCATGATTGCCTCCGTGAATATAAGTGGTTGACGTGTATTTATAGTTGGCGAGAAAAAATGCGTTACTCATCAAAAAAAATGAAAGAATTTTTTGAAACGATGAGCAATAAATTTTGAACGAATAAGTTTATTCTTGCACGCATACCTCACTAATAATGATACAGCTAAAACAACTATCTGTCAAGTCATTTGACTTAAAACTGTCATGCAGATACGCTATTTTTATACATCAAAGAATGTTCGTATTGCAGATATACATATTTATACAGAGTAATTATTTATAGGACGAGTGAGGATGCATGATGATATTTTCATCTAAACCTACACATCATCAATTTCTTCTCTGTACTCTTTTGGTGCCTTTACTCCCAGGTTGCACATCTTCACGTCATCGAACAATTGTAAGAAAAATTTCAATACATGCCGAAAAAAAAACAACCGCTGCCAACTGTAACATAACACCAACTATCACTGTCTGGATTCACGGTACACGTTTGTTTGCGTCTTCAGTTTTTAAAAGATTTTTCCATAGCGAACCCGGGCTTAAAAAAGCCACTGACATGGACAGCATCTACCACTTACACACTATAGCCCACACACTCTGTGAATCAGATTCCGCAATGTTTTGCATAGATGATTTTTATTTATTTGGCTGGTCAGGTAAACTCAGCTTTAGTGCCCGCGAACAAGCGGCAAAAGAACTCTATAAACAACTTGTCGCCTTAATCCATACGTATAAAAAAGATTGCGGTGTCACACCGAACATTCGATTCTTAACGCATAGCCACGGCGGTAATGTTGCGCTCAATTTGTCCAAAATAAAAAATCCTGATGATGAACTATCTATATCGGAACTTATCTTACTTGCATGCCCCGTTCAACTCACAACGCATAATTGTATCAAAGATCCCATGTTCCAAAAGGTTTATTCAATTTATTCTCACTTAGATTTGATGCAAGTACTTGATCCGCAAGGACTCTATAGAAAACGTCACCGAGGTGATTCGTTTTTGTCAAAAAAGTGTTTTGAACCTCATGAAAAATTAGCGCAAGTGAAAATAAAGTTAAATGGACGAGCACTTATACACAGTGAATTTATCATGCAGCGATTTTTAAAACAGCTTGCCACTATTGTTAAAGAAATTAAACAATGGAAACAGGAATTCCCAGATTTTCAAGACGAATGGACCTACACTAAAAAAGTACTCTGCCTTTATAGCAACGGACACAAGGTGCGACCGTTAACATACTTAGCACACAACAACAAACAACTCAGACGCGTTACTGAAAAACTTGCGTTGATAGAAATGGAAAAGCAAGTGTTGCAAGCGTAAAATAATGATATAATGACGTCCTTCGATACATTTTCCTTTTCAAGAAAAACACTCAGGATGCGATAAATTAATATTTTATTTAATAATGCGGAAATTCTTTTTAAAAATGTACTTCTCTGTTGTTAAATTAATTAAACTCGCATCCTGAGTGATTTGCGAAGCAAATTGTATCGAAGGACGACATTAAACAGATTTAACAGCTTTAACAATTGCATCAGCATCAATGCCTTCGAATGCAAGTAATTCTTCAGGCGTTCCTGAGCGCGGTAATTTAGTTACCGCCAAACAAGTGATGTTAATGTCGGTGTTACGAACCTCATACGCAACAGCTTGCCCTAAACCGCCCTCTAAATAATGATCTTCAACCGTAATAATACGGTTGCCACTTGCACGTGCACACTCGAGAATAGTTTTTGCATCAATTGGCTTTATTGAATAAAGATCGATCACTGAAATTGAAATACCATCTTTTTTTAACATGTCATGTGCTTTAAGCGCTTCAAAAAGTGTAACACCCGCGCCAATAACACACACTTTATCTTGATCACTCTTTTTCAAAACATGACAACCACCAATAAAAAAGTCTTGCGACAAATCATACATGACCGGTGTGGCCATGCGCGTTGTGCGCAAATAAGAAATTCCCTGATTATATTCTGCCATCTGTCCAACTAAACGATGCGTGCTCACTGCATCACAAGGATATAACACAATTGATCCGGGCAACGAACGCATGAGTGCAATATCTTCAAGCCCCATTTGTGACGGGCCATCTTGACCAATAGAAACACCCGCGTGTGAGCCAACTAAACGTACATTTGATTGTCCAATTGCCGCCATACGAATTTGATCAAAGGCACGACTAAAAAAGGAAGCAAAGGTGGAAATAAAGGGAACAGCACCGCGCAGTTCAAAACCAACGCCCATTGAAATCATATTTTGTTCTGCAATAAAACATTGTACAAAACGATCAGGAAATTTTTCTTCAAATAATTCTGCAAAGGTAGAATTTTTAACTTCGGCGTCAAGCGAA
>JABSSP010000141.1 GCA_013213985.1 Candidatus Babelota bacterium
AAAACATCATTTACAAAGGTATAGGCAATACGTTCAGCTAATGCTGCGCTTCTTCCGTGTAGTTGCTCGAATGGATATTTAAGTTGAGCCAATTTACGAATAGGCATCGACCATTGTCCATTTTTTTCTTCAGTGACTTGCACCATAGTTTGTAAGTTTGCTTTGCTTTGGTCTGCAGAAACAACGTGTGTGCCATTTTTTACAATACCAAGCATTGCTTTGAGTGTTTCAGCTGTTTTGCTTTCGTCATCTTCAGTAACACGAGTAATTGCAGCAATTGTTGCATCACAAACGTTAGTTGCATCGTAGACACCGCCTTCATTAACTTCAAGGAGTGCTGCACCAACGTTGTTTTTATCAAAATAAAGCAAAGCAATCATGGTAAGAACTTCGTGTGAAGTTGGCTCTATACCTTCTGTTTGAGCAGTAGTAAGAACTTCATTTGCAAGTTCAGTGAATACTTTGTTTGAGATTGTTTCGTTATTTATGGAAATGCGTTCATTGTACATCATGATATGCGGAGCATAAAAAGTTCCGACCGTAAGTTTTTCTGCTTGTAGGAGCTGTGAAGCAAAGTTGATGGTTAAACTTTTTCCGTTTGTCCCATTAACAAGGACGGTTCTAATTTTCTTTGCAACGTTATTAAATGCTTGATTTAATTTTTTCATGCATGAGAATTTTTTGCTGCTTGATTTGGCAGCCCAGTTGGTGTCTAAAAATTCGACAACTTCGGCATAACTGCGTGATTTACCACTGATGAGTGGGCTTTGTTTGCCGGACTGTTTATTGATTTCTTTCATAAAATGCTCCATCGAGGGTCTTTAAGGAGGTTGATTTGTATTTTTTACCTTGATTTTCATGTCATTATATATTTCCTATTATGCAAAATACATAGGTGACATTATTACTAATATAGGCTATAATACAAAAATGTCAAACAATAATTTTTTACTGAGACTCGTACCGTTAATTTACAAAAGATAAAATGATATAGAAAGTATGTATAGAACCTTGTATTGGGGTGATCCCAAGTTTAAAGACGAAATTGTTTCTATTTTACGATCAGATCGCGTCGTAGCGTGTGATTCGGATACTGTTGGAGGTTTACTGGCTCAACCAACAGAAAAGGCCTTCCTAGCCTTAAATAGTGTCAAAAAAAGGTCAAATAAGCCGTACTTGTTGTTAATAGGTTCAAAAGAAGAACTTTCAGAGTGCGTAGACAAAAAACAATTGTTACAAATAGAAAAAATAGTCAAACATTGCTGGCCCGGGCCACTGACCTTAATTTTAAAAGCAAAAAAGGGTGTTCCTAATTTTTTACAATCATCACAAGGAACAATTGCATTTCGAGTGCCTGATCACGCAGGGCTTTTAGATTTATTAAAAGATTTTCCTGCATTATTTTCAACCAGTGCTAATCTTGCTGGCCAACCAACGCCAGTGTCGGTACAAGATCTTGATCCTGAAATTAAAAAACAGGTTGAATTGATAGTTTCCGATAAATCAAAACAAACAAAGCCTAATTTAGCTTCAACTATTTTAGATTGTTCAGATGAACAAATAAAAATTGTTCGTGAAGGAGCTTATTCTGTTGATGAATTGGAAAGAATTCAAAGGATACAGTTTAAAAAAAAAATAAGGCAATATCAAATCTAATATTGCCTTATTTTTAGCTATTTATGTTGAGCGCTATATCGTGTAGTGCCATCCATGTACCCAAAGCACATGTTATAGTAGCCATTGTGACTATTCCTTTATAAATGCCTAGTACAGTACCTATAATGGGTAAGGCTATCCAACTTATCACATACGTCTCAAGTAGAGTATCATTAATTGAGAAAGTACCGGAAACAGGTTTAACCGTTCCTACAGAAGTCAAAGCTAATAAACCTAAAATTAATTGTTTTTTCATTATGAATCTTATTTGTAAATTATAAATGCATTTAACTCTGTTTGAATTATATCATAAGTGAGGTGATTTGCAAGTGAGTCTGGATTTTACTTATTAGAGGGATAATAAGTAAAATTTGATACTTCCTACTACTTTTTATTTTTACGTGGCAGTTTTAAATATCTTGTGAGGTAATACAGGCTTATAAGCAACAGTAATAAACTGCATAATTTTAAAATAAGTGATACTTGCTCTGCCCGTTTTTTTTTAGCCGGTGTAGTTTTAATATCTTCTTTAACCTGTTGGACGCGTTCGGTCAATTTTCTTATTGGCTTAATTTTTCTGGCTATTTTTTTAACTAAATTTGTGGCAAAACTTACTAATTTAAATTCACCTGGTTCTAATGTTTTTTTTAGAATTTCGTGACCTTTTTGAGGAATTGCTTGGGCTATTTCAATGATGGGCTTGATTGCTTTTGCAGTTTTGATAGCAGATTCTGCCTTGTGGAGCTCCTCATCTATTTTTAACGAAGCACCAAACAAGGCTGCTGCTAAAAATCCTAAACTGATAGATATGATAAGTGATTTTTTCATTTGAGCCTCCATTTAAAAATGCTTTACCTCTAATCATATTATGCCAGATGTTTATTGGGGTTGCAATGGATCAGGTTAATGGATTGAAAGTAGATTTTACAAAGTTATGTATGATAGATTGAAGTAAAAAATAATAAAATTTTTGAGGAGCAGTAATGAAGTCTAAAGGTTTTACTCTGATTGAATTGATGGTCGTTGTGGCGATCATAGCCTTTTTGGCTATGATTGCGATTCCAAGTGCTAAGCGGTATCTTGCACGGGCAAAACGAGCAGAAGCATACACCATTTTGAGTTCTATAGCGACAGCTCAAAAAGTACATTGGGCTAAAACAGGAAAATATTCCAATCAACTGAGTGGTGCTGGTGGTCTAGGGTGGAAACCTGAGGGTTATAAAGGTGGTGGTGAACAAGAAAACTTCTATTATACGTATGGTTTTCCAGGATCAGAAGGAACAAATCATTTTACGGGTAAACTTGGTACGTCAGCTTCTCATTTAAGTCGAGCTAATGCAAGTGACATCGTTTTTGTTGCAGTTGCAGCTGGTGATATTGATGGTGATGGTGAACCAGATATTTTAACTGTTGATCAAAATGGAACAATAACCATTGTACAGGATGATTTACAGTAGATTTTGTAAAAATCCGTTCGTCCTGAGCTTGTCGAAGGATACGGACGGAGTGAGAAACTGAGAGTAGCGTTTACTCTTGAGCCTGTTGAAAGGTCAGGACGAACGGAGTGAAACCTTTACTTTCGATTGCTAGGCCACGTAGCAGTTGTGTTTAACGTACTTGCGCAACGTTACCACGATCTTTTTTCTTTGGTCCTTGAGTGCTGGG
The DNA here is from genome assembly GCA_013213985.1 of Candidatus Babelota bacterium. Classification (GTDB taxonomy): domain Bacteria; phylum Babelota; class Babeliae; order Babelales; family Vermiphilaceae; genus JABSSP01. The sequence continues at coordinate 3,322 of JABSSP010000141.1, forward strand.
CATAATATCGAAATTAAATATTCCACTTGGAACAGCAACGGTGCAGCATGCATTTGGAATATCAACAATACCGCTGATACGTCCTTCAACTGGTGCGGTACTCAGTAATATGTAGGCTTGTTGTCCTGTGTATCCAAATTTTTTGAGATATTCTATTGCATTGAGTATTGCACGTCGATATGAAATATGGGCATTAAGATAATGTTGTTTACCATCTTTTTCGTCTACTGAAATTCCTTCAAAAGTTAAATATCGTTCGTAATGGGGTTCAAGCGGGCTTGTTTCGAATATTGGATTGATAATGCCGTATGTTGCCATGCCGTTTTTTATTAGATCTACTTTTATGTCGATCCAACCGGCCATTTCTATACCGCCACAAAATGATATTTCACCGTCTCCTTGACTGAAGTGGATGTCTCCCATAGAAAGGTTGCCACCTTTGATGTACACCGGAAAATACGCGCGTGTTCCGCGTGTTAAATTTTTTATATCACAATTCCCGCCATGTTCACGGGGAGGAATCGTTCGTGCACCTTCTTGTGCAACGCTATCAAAGTCATTGCTATCGAGTTTTCCTAAGAGAGCAGCGTCTGGTGTCGGAAGTATTGCAAGTGGTGGTACACGATCCGGATCAG
>JABSSP010000142.1 GCA_013213985.1 Candidatus Babelota bacterium
GACACATCAATACTCCATTACTTGTTATTGCTGGAGCAGGTAGCGGTAAAACCAAAGTCATTACCGAAAAAATAGTTTACCTCCTAGACAACCAATGCTTCCCTGCCAGCAAGATTTTTGCTATTACCTTCACTAATAAAGCCGCTCATGAGATGCGCGTACGCTTACGCACATTACTTGCAAACAAACAAGCAAAAAAAGTTACTATATCGACGTTCCACTCATTAGGATTGATGATTTTAAAACGAGAACATACTTTTTTTAATTTAAATGCCCGCTTTTCTATTTTTGATGAGAATGATAAAAAAACTATCTTACAAAGCCTCATAGAAAAACTATATCCAAATTTTTCCGACAAAGTAGATCTTTTCGGCCATCAAATTGCCTTATGGAAAAATAATTTATTATCCCCCAATCAGCTTAAAGAACAAATTATTGATAAAAATACGCAGATCTCAGCCCATCTTTATACAGAATACGTGCAAACCCTCAAAATTTATAATGCAGTTGATTTTGATGACTTAATATATCTGCCAGTACTCATGCTCCAAAATAACGCTGCCAAACGTGAGCTGTGGCAAAATAAAATCCGCTATTTATTAATCGATGAATACCAAGACACGAATCAAGCACAATATATCCTCATGAAACTACTCACTGGCGCGCGAGCAGCTTTTACGGCAGTAGGGGATGATGATCAATCTATATATGCCTGGCGAGGAGCACAAGTTGAAAACCTAAATCAACTACAACAAGACTTTGCCAACTTAACTATTATTAAACTAGAACAAAATTATCGTTCAACTCAGCTTATCCTGCGCGCAGCAAATACCCTTATTCTTAATAATCCCCATCTTTATGTTAAAAAACTCTGGTCTAAATTATCCTTAGGTGAACCAATTAGGATCATTAGCACAGATTCAGAACATGATGAAGTAATAAAAACCATTCAAGACTTAGAGCGAAAAAAAATACGCCAATCCCTTAAATATGGAGACTTTACTATATTATATCGCAGCAATCATCAAGCACGGCTATTTGAACAAGTACTAAAAGAACAAAATATTCCTTACCAAATTAGCGGACATATTTCTTTTTTCTCCCGAACCGAAATAAAAGATCTCATGGCTTATTTTAAAATCATGATTAACCCAGAGGACGACGCTTCTTTTTTAAGAATAATCAATACTCCTAAACGCTCTATTGGCGTTGCCACCTTGAACAAACTCAGTCAATACGCAAAAAGCAGAACAAAATCATTATTCAACTCAGCTCATGAACTAGCACTAAAAGAAAAAATAGCGCCAAAGCAATATCAAAACTTAAATGACTTTATTTCCTGGCTATCAAACCAGAAGATTATTCTTAATCACGCCAAAGATATAACCCCTATCAAACAATTTATTAATGAACTGAATTATGAACAATGGCTCAAACAAAACTCCCAACAAAAAACAATTAAAAATAAACTGAAATTAATTCAAGAATTACTCCAGTGGCTAGAAAAATTATTCAACAAATACCCAGCAAAAAACTTTGCCGATATTATCCAACATCTCTGCCTTCTAGATATTATTGATGGACAGCAAGATAAAACTGATTCCTCGCAATTACAATTAATGACCTTACATGCCGCCAAAGGACTAGAGTTTCCTCATGTTTACTTAGTTGGCATGGAAGAAGAGATACTTCCTCATCAAAGCAGCATTGATGATAAA
>JABSSP010000143.1 GCA_013213985.1 Candidatus Babelota bacterium
AGAACAGCAATGAAAACAACAGCGACAGAAATTATTTTCGCCAAGGGTTGAAATTTTGTGCCTTGGTCAGCAATTCCCCAAAATTCTGCAGGGAATGCCATTTTGTAAAAGATGGTATTTTTTACAAGCCTAATAATCCAATACGCACCAATAATGAGTGCAAATGCAGCAGAGAGAAGACTAAACTTTTTAATCTCTTTATTTTTGATATCTGGATAAAAATAGTTAATTATTCCGGTGATCATAGGACGTGGTCCCTTTCGAAAAAACAGCCGTCTGAATCAGTAGCATCTTATGATAACGACCGTAAATGTGTAATAAAACAATGTAGTTTTGACAAATAATGCGCCTCAACAGGGAAAAACTCCCTGAATAAAGGCGCTACCTAATAAATAGTATCCTAATATTATTTTTTTGCAAGTTAAAATTATCGGGATATTGGGGTTCCATGGCCTATTTCACAATTTTTTCCTAGACGAACGGGAGTTTTTAAGATACTATTATTGTATAATATTTGTAAATTATGCACATATATCAGAGATTATTGGTAGGGAAGATCACATGGAAAAGCGTGAAACATTCGATAAATACGCTATTTTCACCACTGGTGGCAAGCAATATCAAGCCGTAGAAGGCAAGACGCTTGGCATTGAAAAGCTTGAAGGTGAAGCGGGCGATAAGGTTGAGTTCAAAGAGGTCCTTTTTAGAAAGGCTGCTCCGGGGCAGTTTGAAATAGGAAAGCCGATCTTGGAAACTCCAATTAAAGCATCTATCGTAAAGCAAACTCAAGGGCCAAAGGTAGTTTCCTTTAGGTTCAAACGACGTAAAAAGGTTCGTGTAAAACGCGGTCATCGTCAACCGATTACGGTTGTTCGTTTTGAATCAGTCTAAGTAAGACGGATTTATAAAAATTTAAGAGAGGCATGTATCAAAATACGTGCTTCTCTTTTTTTGTATTTTAGCGAATTTATTTTTGTCTTTTACAGTTTAGCAACAACTTCTAAATTTTCATTATGTCCTGACACAAGAAGTTTATCATTTTCTTCAACCTCATAGTCTGGGCCAACTGAAGCTACTTTGCTTTCTTTTTTTACGCCGATAGGGTGAACTTTATAATTTTCGTATAAGTTAAGTTCTTCAAGCGATTTGCCAATAAAGCTTGCGGGTACAATGATTTGGCTGATAGAGAAATTTTTAGTGATACGAAGTAAATCAATAAAGGACGAGCTTAATTTGTCAGCAAAGCGAGTACCGATTTCCATTTCTGGCAATATAGTTCGGTCAGCGCCAATAAGTTCTAAAATTTCTTGATGAATTTCATTGATTGCACGTGCAGTAACATTGGGAACTTTAAGACGCTTTTTTAAAAGGGCAGTGATTAAAATAGATTGGGCAAAGTTTTCACCCATAGCAACAATCACAGTGTCCATTTCATCTACGCCAACACTGCGTAGTGCTGCTTCATCATGCACACGCATACAAATTGCTTGCGTAACTTTATCGCGAATTGATGCAACAATAGATTCGTTGCTATCAATCGCCATAACTTCCATTCCATTTTCAGCAAGAGTAGTTGCAAGTTGATATCCAAATCGTCCAAGACCGATTACACAAAATTTCATATTTTTTCCTATCTTTTTCAATATTTTAGATATTTATTTTGCATTATTGTTGTATGGTATTAGCTCAACATAACGCGCTCCTCAGGATAGTTAATATGATCAGCTTGTGGTGTTTTTAGAGCAGTTGGACGTTTGAGTGCAAGCAATAATGTTAATGATCCTATTCTTCCGGCAATCATGCTTGTAATTAAAAGCAACTTGCCGGGGGAAGAAAGAAATTTAGTTAATCCTGTTGAAATACCGAGATTGGTAAATGCGGACGTAGCTTCAATTGCAATTCCCCAAAAATGCTGGGAGCCTTCTGTAATTAAGAGCACGAAAATACTCACAAATATACAAAAAATACTTAACGCGACAATAGCAGTTGATTTAAACACCAGGTCTTTAGGGATACGTCGTCCTTTTATGTTGACCGATGTTCGTCCTGTTATCGCTGCTCTTATCGTAGCAATAAAAATAGCCATAGTAGTTATTTTTACGCCACTTCCGGTTGATCCCGGTGATGCACCAATGAATGCCAAGGCAAATATAAAAAGAATACACGGTACGGTGAATGCTTGCAGGGGCAAGCTTAAAAAACCAGTACTCCGGGAAGTTATTGAATTAAACAATGCATGAATCCATGATTGTGAAAATCCCATGGATGCAAATCCATTATTTTTTTCTAAGAACCAGATAACGATTGCGCCTCCAATGACAAGAAGCACTGTTGCACTTAATACAATTTTACTTAACAAAGAAAATTTATAACGTTTCTTTTTTATTGTTGCGTTCATATAATTACACAATTCTATCCACACAATGAATCCAAGACTACCACAAAGCATAAGCAGTCCGGTGATAATAAGCATTACCGAGTTGTTATAAAACAATGCAGTTGCTGTTTGGGTTCCCACAAGAGATATTCCTGCGTTACAAAACGATGCTACTGATTGAAAAAGTGCCATAAAGGCGGCTTGTTTTAATGGGAAGTATTGATAAAAAATAGGAAAAAGACAGAGTGCTCCGATGATTTCTACAATCAAAGCAAGGGTAATAATAAATAACAGTATTCGTGAAACATTTTTCCACGTATCAAGATCAAGAAGTTGTCCTGCCATTAACTGAGTGGTAAATCCAAGATTGGTAAAGAGAGACATGATAAAAAGACTGAGTGTTATTACCCCCAATCCACCAATTTGGATGAGTATTAAAATAATGCTGTGACCAAATCCGGTAAAGTTATTCAGGGGTACTGTTGTTAACCCTGTTACACATGTTGCAGATGTTGCAGTGAACAAAAGATCTAACAATGAAGTAGATGTTTTTTGTGCGATTGGCAAAGCCAAAAGTAATGTGCCGGCTAGTATGGTGAAAAACATGGAAGTAAGAATAACACGACCAGGTGAAAAATACGCTATTTTTTTTCCACTATTCATAAAATAGTCCCCGCTTTTTATTGGATTTTTTTGATTTATTCATAAAATAGCTAAACATGAAACAGGATTCCTTGCCTACGATTGAAGTTACTAACAATAGAACCACTCATATCGCGAGTATAATAAAGATGATTGTTACAAAAAATGCGATAGTTGAATACCGCTCAATTTTTTCTTTTATATCTTGACCCCACCGTAAAATAAAAAAGGATTGCCAGAATAACATCAGCACATCTTGAATATACTACGGCTTCCCATCCATTGGTATGCGCTTTTTAACATCTATCTCTATTAATTGGTAATACAATTCTATGTGAGCACACGATCAAGATACGTGTCAATATCATGTATGGAAATTCGTTCTTGTTTGGTTGTGTCGCGATTTCTGACAGTCACACAGTGATCATTTTCACTATCAAAATCATACGTAAAACAGATCGGTGTTCCTATTTCGTCTTGTCTTCGGTATCGTTTACCAATAGAACCCGATTCATCGTATTGAACGGATAAACCTTTTTGTTTTATTTTATTGA
>JABSSP010000144.1 GCA_013213985.1 Candidatus Babelota bacterium
GGGCAACTGAAGAACAACAATCCAAATATTCTACCATGACAGGATTAGAAAATTTTGCTGGTAAATTTCCAAATAGGCTTGACCTCACTTGGTTTGGAGCCGCAAAAAAAGATCCGTATATATTAGAAATGGGGCCACCTTCGTTTCTCTTAGTTGGCCCACAAGGTATTGGTAAGACACTGCTTATAAAAGAATTGGTGAAGTTAGTTGATATTCCTTTGTTGCTCCTTGATGCTGCTGATTGTTGTGCAAAAGAAGATAAATGGTTTTTTTCTAAAACATTGGATAGCACTTTCCAACAAGCAAAAGACAGTATTTCTAAAAAAGATAAACATGTAATTATTTTGCTTGAGCATCTTGATCTTGTTAAGTCATTTGATAAGTTAGGATACGCAATTTCCAACTGGGGTTTGCTTAGATCTGCGCTTGATAAAGTAGAAAAGAATGAGGAAATTATCATTTTAGCTACAGCAGAAAATTATGATAGCATTCCAGGAGAAATTGCAGATCGACTAGGAATAAGAATCATCTTGCCATTTCCAAATACCCAAAGTCGACAGGATATTTTCAAGTTTTATTTATCAAAATACCCATCTCAAGAAGATCTTGATATTTCTAAGATAATTAAACAATCTAAGGGTTTTACTGGTGCTGATATAGAGCGTGCAGTAAAAAAAGCTTCACTCTCTGCGCGTATACATGAGGATAAAAAAATCACTCAAGATGATTTTTGGAAGGCATTTCAAAGCATCAATGAAAAAGTACAGCTAAGGGAAGGAGCCCTTAAATCTCCAACAAATTTTTTCGAAAAAAATGGAAAAATTATTTTGATGATGGTGGCGCTAGCAGCAACAGCAGTATTGGTTGCCCTTTTAGCGAGTAAGTTATCTAAAGATAAAAAATAAATAGTGTATTACCATAGGATTTTAAGGATTTTTATGAATATAAAAAAAATAGTACCTCTAAGTATATTAGTTAGTAGTGTTTCGTTATTTGTTTTTGGCAATGTACCTATTCGCCAAAGACCATCTAATAAAGAGAATCTTACACAAGAACAATTAAATGCAGCATGGAAAAAGACTCGTGTTGATGTTCCATTATCTTTTGACCGGCCTCCAAAAGCGACAGAAGGGGACATTAAGGGCACAGTGCCTACACAACAGTATAATTTATTTAGAGATGTTGAATCAGCACACGAAGAAGGTAGGGATTTGCCTCGAGCTTTGTTGTTTATTGGACCTCGAGGAGTAGGGAAAACACTCACGGTTCGTGCATTGTCAAGCGCATTAAAAGGGAGATCCGTGCATTTTATGGCAGCAGATATTGATAAGTTAACGGAAAAGGGGTCCACTGCTGCTAAAGGAGTACGCGATATATATAGAAGAGCAAGAAATCATGTTAAAAATACCGGACAATGGGTGATCATTTTTATTGATGATATTCATGATTTTCAGTTTATTGGCGGAGGGCAGACTCCTAACATGAAAAGTGCAATTACTGAATTGTCTTCAGAAATGGATCCACTGAGAAATAATAATGAAAAGATTCTGCTTATTGTAGCAACTAATCAAAAAGTTGATGCCATAGATGGATTTTTTACAATGTCAGATCATTTTAATACAGTTGATTTTCCATTGCCTAATGAGGAAAATCGTTTAGCTATTCTTAATTATTATTTTAGTATTTGTGGCCACAGAATAAAAGAAGGAGTGACTTTTAATAGGATGGCTAAATCCACAGAGGGTTTTTCGGTTCGTACATTAATAAGATTGGTTCTTAATACCAAGAGAAATGCGAAGAGAGAATGTGAGGCCATTGATTATAAGCACATGTCTGAGGCGCTTCTAAAAGAGGGAAAAAAATTACCTTGGTCAAATTGGGATAAAGCGGCATATGTTGTAGAAACAACCAGTAAAGGGACTGCCGGGGGCAGTGTTATAGGTACTGTCGCAAGCCCTGGACCAGGAACTATTGTAGGAGCTGGAGTTGGAGCCCTAGGTGGTTTTGTTTTCGGATTATGTATTGCACTGGAAAACTCATGAGAATAAATAAACTTTTTACATTAATACTTGGGGTGCTTTTTTCTACCATACATTGTTATGACATGAGGGCTCGAACTCATATTACAAATGAAGAACATGTAACAGAGAAAGTTTCTATTGATGAACTTCAACAACTTGTAAAAGATCATTCACTTCTTATGAATAGTTTATATAGAACTACCTTACAATTAAGGGAGGATTTTTATAATCAAAAAATGGTGCTTTCAAATGGCACAAAACAAGACAGAGAAAAACAACAAGGTTATATTGAACGGGCCAAGTTAACAAAGAGAGATCCAAAGCTTACCAAAGCTAATTTAATGGGGCCTATCTCAGACGATCAACAAGATATTTTTGATGACTTGCAAGAATATACTGAGGATATTCAAGCTGGAAGACATGCTGAAAGACCAAGAGGTATTTTATTAGTTGGCTCTCCTGGAACTGGTAAAAGTTATTTTACTGAAGCCTTTGCGGGAGAAAATGGTTATTTGTTTTTTAAACAAGATGCCTCAGATATAAATACTGGTTTTGCTGGTGATGGCGCAGCCTACGTTAAAGCATCTTTTAATTATTATCGACAAGAGGCTGATAAACATGCTACACAACCAAGAAATGAAGGCAAACTGACAATTATTTTTATTGATGAAGTTGATGCGGTGGCCAGATGTCGGGGTGATATGGGTGAAGGTTCGGCAAGTACTAACACACGCGCTACACTTAATCAATTATTAGTTGAGATGGATGAATATGAAAAGAATAAAAATATTTTATTTGTTTTTGCTACCAATCGTGAAGGTGATTTGGATCCAGCCTTTAAACGCCCTGGGCGTGCAGATAGAACAGTATACTTTAAACCACCAACAAAAGAACAACTTATCAAAAAAGCAACAGAGTTAGCTCCTGGGTACAGACGGTGTGATGGCGCCATACAAGTTATGGAAAAAAAACAAAAAGATGGTTCTGATTTATTTGATATAATGGTTAATCATAAGTTTACTTTTCCTTATGTAAAAGTAGTACTTGCTCGGGTAAATTGTTATGCCCGTAGAACAAAACTTTCTAAAGCACAATGGGAACATTATAAGGAAGCTATTGAGTACGCCGTTATAAAGAAAACAGGTGATAAGCGTCGTGGATATCCACGAGAACGTTCTGAGTTGGTACAGGATTTGGCAGTAATTAGCCAAATAAAAAATAATTTACCAACAGAAGATGAAAAAACGGCCATTGCTCATCTTAAGACAATAGGATGTACTAATTCTTTCCTAATCAATGAATAAGAAAGCTAAGAAAATAAAACACTCTTGCTATTCTATGAAAATTTGTTATTGCAGACTTTATGAAAAGAAATAAGCAGAGAAGAGATACGAGACAAGTTTAATGAAATTTATAATTAAAAAATTAAATAATTTTGAAGGAATAGTTATGAGATATAAAGTATCAATTTTAGTACTAAATATAGTAGGTTGTTGTTCAAACAAAACAGATGCTATATAAGTACAACAACAAATTCAAGAAAACATTCAACAAGATGAATCTTTTTCTGTTGAACTAATGCAGAATATGATTGAGTTGAGCATGGCCCTAGCTTCTGGTGGTATTAGTCTGAGTGATCCTGCCGCCGTTAAATTGTGTACTCAGGTAGCAGCATGGTTGTTGAATGATTCTTCATTGCTGCAAGATCAACAATGGATTAGTTGGTTAATAAATAATTGGCCGATGCTGCTTGAGGACAACTCTTGTAATTTAAAACAACACCTAAACGGATGGCTCAAGCAAGAATTAGAAGCTATAGATACTGTTTTTAAAAACTATACACAAGAAAACTTTCAAAATTATTTCATTGAAAAGTATGGAACTGAATCCATGATTGATGGAGTATTTAACGAAAAAACACAACATAAAATTATGACAGATTACAAACTCTACCACTACGAAGCTTATCAGAAATTAATAAGTAAAATGCCGCTGTATGTCGAATTTATTAAAAATATTGATCTTAATGATCCGGCAATAAAATTATCTGAAAAATACATGCCTGGGGGCTATGGCGTTGAGCTTGCTCTTTGGAAAGAAAAATGCCGTCATGGCTTTATATAGCATAAAATAAAAAGTCGTTCTTAATTTTTTACAACATCACAGGAACTTGGATATCATGAAAAAGTATATTTTTTTAACAACCTTAGTAACTTTACTTCTATTACCAACTCAAGTTTACTCAATGCGCATGCGAACTGCTCGTGTATTAGCAGGTACTGTATTTGGTGCCTCTTCTCAATATGACAATGAATATCAGAGCTACGAACCTTCGTATCAGCATTATCAGCCAAGTAATCAGTTAGCAAACGGATTAGTGTTTTCCACTATTGCTCTTTGGGCTGCGAACAAACATTTGGGAAGTAACAGAAAACCAACTCCGCAACATCCGTCTTATTATACTCCTCCAGAAGAATTAGAGGCGTTAACGAGAACAGGTTATTTTAGTGGTGGTTTTGCTAATGAGGGTGATTTTGAGCGAGCAATACAAACCAATTGTCAGTTTGTTATTACCGCGTGTCAAAAGCAAATAGATATACACCAAACAATTCGCCCCGGATGTCTTATTGAATATGAAAGACTCATAAATGATTGTTATACGGTTATTGAGTTGGGGGGTTATTCTATAGAAGCATATCAAGATCTTGAAAACAGATATAGTTCTTTGGTAAATAAACCTGCTGTTTACCGGGCTGATGAATTGGGATTAACTGACACACAATCCGAATTACCTTTATTTAGCTTGCCTGAACCAAAACCGGAACCATTAATGGGTGCTCGATTATGGAAGCATCAATCTCACCAACTTATTCAATGGAGTATAGACCCTCAACTTATTAATGGAATATATAAAAAAGGACAACAGTTAGATAATAACACACGTATTCGCCACAATGTTAAACGGAGTATAGACTTATTTCAAGAAGCCAAAAATAAAAAATCTACACCTGAACAGTTACAGTGGATAGAAAATCAAGTTAAACACATTATTGAAACTGAAACGCTTGCAAATGCGTTTAATAGAAAAGAAGAGTATCAAAAATTTGAAGCGGTTCAAAATTATTGTGACACAGCAATGGACCTTACGTGTGCAGTTGCTGAGGGTTTTTGGGAAGGCACAGTAAGCTTTTCTGATAAAGTTTTCCATCCATCAAAAATCACAGAAAAAATAAAAAATTGTGCAATTAGCTGTGGACAAGCACTGGGCACAATGCTCACAGAAGTTGGTGAACTTGGTTCTTTAACTCTTAGTAATCCTGGTGCGGCTTGGGACAAATTAACTGAGTGGAAACAAAATTTTACTGACGTAAGTTCAGCAATAAAAAATAAAATGCATGAACTTGGTGTTCGTGGTTGCCTTAAAAATACTGTTGCTTATGCAACTGAAGGTGCATTGAGCCTCGCAGCCCTTGCGGCCGGCATTGAATTTTATGAAGGTGCAATTGGAGCAATCGGTGCACTTA
>JABSSP010000145.1 GCA_013213985.1 Candidatus Babelota bacterium
GAACCACATTTTTGTTTTCTTAAAAAGTTCTCCTGGGCTGGTAGCAGGTCTTCTGCTTGGTCGTGTTGCAGGACGCCTTGCGGCACACCACCAGCTCGTCTGCCGCCGCCGCGTCCACCACGTCTTGCCCCCTGTATATACCAGGAGCTTACAAGGGCTAGTGCCAGGGTCGACAGGACCAATAATAATTTTTTTTCAAGACTACTCATCATATATATCCTTTATATCCTTTTTTATGCTGAAAGACTGTAAAAGCGTGCTTCAGGAGCTTTTTTTTGTTATATTATCCTCGTTATTAAGTATATATAATTTCAAATAGAGAAGTAAAGAATTTATGAATATTTTTTTAAAATCCTATCTGAATCCATCCCTGTGAATAAGTCTACGTATAGGAGTTTATCAGTAATAAAGGTAGTAAAAAAACGCTTTCAATCGAGCTTTTCACAGATTGTTCTGAACAGGGTAACCCTCTCTTTCAGCCAAGGTCTGTGTTACGCCATTGCTGGTCTTTCAGGGGCGGGAAAAACTACCCTGTTACACCTGTTGGCCGGCCTTGAGCCCCCTGATTCAGGCGTAATTTGCATAGATAAAAAAAATATATGGCAATTGTCTTCAGTGGATCGAAGTAGATTTTTAAATCAAACTATCGGGCTGATGTTCCAGTCGCCCTTTTTAATTCATGAACTTTCAATAGGTGAAAATGTGATGCTTCCAGGTTTGATTGCAGGTAAATCTCGCACAGATTGCAAACAATGGTCAATGGCATTACTAAAAATGGTTGGTTTGCAAAACAGGTGTAACAGTCGACCATCAGAACTTTCTGGTGGCCAACAGCAGCGGGTTACTCTTGCGCGTGCCTTATTTAATAAGCCTTCCTTTTTATTGGCCGACGAACCAACAGGTAATTTGGATGATCAAACAGGGAAAGGAATAATTCAGTTACTTCTTACCTGTAAAAACCAATGGGGTATGGGTGTTATTGTCAGTTCGCATGACCAAGAACTAGTAAAAAAAATGGACCAAATATATGAAATTAAACATGGAGTTGCGCAAGAGAAAACGATGCAGATTACAGGTTCAAAGCCCAAACTACCTCAAGAACAAAGGATGCTATGAAAAAACATAAATCAGCAGGAATAGTTGTGTATCACAAAGAAGATAATAAAATTTTATACCTGTTGTTGCACTATGCTGCTGGTCATTGGGATTTTCCTAAGGGCCATCTTGAACAGGATGAAACTAAAGAGCAGGCTGCGCATCGTGAACTAAAGGAAGAAACAGGTTTGACTGCTGCTATTACCTCAGAATTTCAAAATTCAATTTCTTACTTTTTTATTGACCATCACAAAAATAAAGCGCACAAAACGGTTACCTTTTTTACCGGTGAAACGGATACACAACAGGTAACCGTTTCTGACGAACATCAGGGATACGAGTGGCTACCCTATGAGCAAGCACTCAAAAAATTAACCTATGACAACGCAAAAGAGGTGTTGAAGAAGGTTAATCAATTTTTACATTCCTGAATCTTTTTTCCCTGATCTTCTCTGTAGGAAGCCTCTCAACAGATCAATTATTTAGTATGAAATTTTCTACAGTAAAAAAAGGTCTTATATTAGGTCTATCCCTGATGATTCCAGTGCAGGCATTTGCATGGTCGTGGCCATCAATCAATTCTTTCAATTTTACTTCAGTAAAAAACACTGTCGTTAAAGCATATTCAAATTTCTATAGTTCATTATCAGGTAAATCTAAGACAGATATCGCCGTTGTAGGTGGTATTTCTGCTGCTACTCTTGCTTACTTAGGGTATAAGAAGTATCAGGATGCAAAAGCTACTCGAGCGAAACAAAATGCATTTGGGGAACTTAATCAGCGCGTTCGGGAGTTAAAAGATGCAGCGGTTAGACAACGAGACAGAGAAGCACAACAGCGAGCTCAAGAAGAAGCGAGACAAAGAAGAGCTGAACAGCAAAGGATTGAACAAGAACAGCAGCTACAGTTGGACTTAGATAAAATAAAGAGTGAAATTGAAGCACCAAATGTAGTGAATGGTGACGTTGATAGCGATAATCAGGATGATGAAAAAGTTAAAGCTGAAGCCGTAGAAGAAGCAAGAATTGAGGCTTTAGAAAAAGGTAACAACTTTTGTAGTCAGTTAACACGCGGTTATTTGCAGTCACTTTATTTACCACAACAAGCATCATGGCCTCAATATCTGCAAAGTTGGTATAAAAAATCTAATATTCAGTCTAAAGAAGATTACTTTGTTGCTGTAAATAAAAATTATTCACCTGATGAGCATCAGGCATTAAGTCAAGTTCAACAGGTTGGAAATTTTGCAAACTTGCATCAGCAATCGAAACGAGCAATAGATTACATTAACAAAGGACAGCGTTATCTTGCTGCATTGCTTAATGGTCAAACTAAATTAGTTCCTGGGTATGCTCAAGTTATCAGCAAATCATGGGTTCTAGTGGGCATCGATAAAGAAGTGATAGCACAAGCTCCAGCGGATACGCGTAAGCAGTATCTTGATTCAATAATTTCGGTTGTATGGGCATTGTATGATAACTCATTGAATACAAAAAACGGATTTAGTCAAGGTGCATTCAATATGCAAAATAGAGCGATCTGTAATTTCTTCTATGAATATATAGAATTTGTAAATCCTGGTCACAAGAAGATGGGACTGCTTGGTGGTAATTGTAATAATCCATATGGTTATCAACGTATGTCTACTCATTTAATTGCACTGTCTAAACTAAAAGAAATATACCAGTATGGTATCGATATTCGATTTGAGGCTGACCAAGACGCACAACCTCTATTGCCAAATCATATGAAGCATATTTTATTTATTCCGTATGATGGTGAAAATTGTGGTTTCATTGTAAAACCTGAAGACGATTGTATGTATCAATTCAAGGATATTGCATTGCATAGTGTTGGAGTTGTAAGGTCAAAGACTGAAGGTCTAATCGCAGACAAGACCAAAGAAATTCATCAACGTAAAGAACGAGTTCCAAAAAAATGGATCGAGCAATTTAACTCGTTAATTGATAGCTATTGCCCGAGCGAAAATCTTCTTCCTGGCAGTGTAGGACAAGAACCGCAATGGAAAAAAGAAGACAAAGCTAAAGCTTGTGGTGTACGCTTTATGTTGCCAACGCTTCAAGAATTAAACGGAGAGCCTGCTAAGCCAGAGTGGAGAAATAAGCGTGCCGAATTTGTTCAAGAGTTGAACAAGTACAATCATAATCATATGCGTTTTGGCCGCGAAATTATTTTCACTCAAGATGAGTTACTTAGTTTTGCCAAACCGTATTGTACAAAATAAAATAGACAGTAATTAATTAATTTTAAGGTAGGTTTCTTTTTTGAAACCTACCTTTCTTTTTTGCCAAATAATTCTATTGACCCACTGAGCAAACCAGCAGCGATGGTTGTGCTGTTTGGACTGACCGCAAGTGAACGGACTTGATCTTTTGTGTGCAACGTTTGTTTACACGTACTTCGTTGTATATCCCAAATTTTTATTGTTTGGTCTGCACTGCATGAAATCAGAGTGTTGTCATCAGCAAAAATAATTTCCATAACACCCTCTTGATGATCTTCTAATGTCGTAACGGGTTCTTTTGTTTTTCTGAGATCCCATATTTTAATGGTGCTGTCATCAGAAGCTGTTGCTACGTGTTGCCCTTCCTTTAACAGTGCATACTTTGTAATTGTATATTTAAAAAATTTAATAATACAACACTCGCGAGACCTGCACCGATTGAAACATATAAATGATTTTGTAGGATTGAATTGCTTTCAGCTAGTACGTCATTTTCTTCTATCCGTTGCTCAAGCTGTTGAGTTAATCGATTATTTTCTTGATTAACTTGCATACTTTTTACTTGTATGAGACGAGTTACTTCTTTTTGGTATTTATTACGTTCTGATTTAAGTTTTTCTTTCTTATAATTTTGTGACTGAGTAAGTTTCGCTAACTTTTTTATAGGAGAATGTAACGACTGTGGGATTGGTTCTCGACAATCAGGACATAAGGGACTTTCTTGTCGAGTTACTGGAGCAAGACATTGCGAATGGTATCGATGATCCACGAAACACGGAAGGCTAACGCTTGTATGATTATGTTTGACCAAACAAATTGAACATTTATTTTTTTTCTTTTTTTCTTGAGCAGATTTTTGTTAAGCAGCATATTTTGCGCTCATGCGAGTGACCTTGTACATAGAATATGTTGATGCTGGTAGTGCGAAAATACATAAGCTAAAAAGTTTTACGAGTGATGCTTGATGAATTGTTATCATAGTCATCCTTTTTATTCAAAACTAATCATTGGTAACCATATATAAATAATTAACCTTTTGGTAATACCCAAATCAAGAAATGATATTGACCTGACTGCTGATGTAAATGATATGAGAATAAATAATTTTTTAAGTAACTTAATTGAAAAGCATAAAAAAACTGCGTGAATGTTATGTGCGCATTTACAGTAAATAAAAGGTATAAAAGATAAAAAAATAGTATTTTTGAGACAGAGGTATTAAATCAATAAAAGAGCATAAAAAAAAGCCATCACAGCAACAGTGACGACTTTTAAATTTTGGTTGCGGGGGCTGGATTTGAACCAGCGACCTTTGGGTTATGAGCCCAACGAGCTACCAGACTGCTCTACCCCGCGGTATACATTGTCAAAAGAACGAAAATAGATAATGTCTCTTTGTTAATTGATTATTTTAATGGCTGATTAATAATCGAATTGAGAACATTTCCATTTAATATCAATAGTAAAGCATATCGATTGCTTGTCAAGCGTAAACCTCAATTTATTGTACACTTTTCTCAATTATGACCAAGGCTGTTGCAATTGTCCTGGTGTGGGTGATAGAAATATGGGTTTGTAGGTTTTTTGGCTGATAATTATTGGGTAGCAAATTTGACCAGTCAATGATTAATTGTGGAGGTCCATTTGAAATAACTGATACCTGTCGACACAGGGTTAAAAAGGGAATTCTCTTTTTGGGGTTCAATTGGCACAAAGCCTTATAGAATGCTTCCTTAGCAGAAAAACGGGCTGCTAAGCGTTCGGTAGCTTTTGAGGAATTTGCTTTGATGTAGGCGATTTCTGAGGGTAAAAAAACCCGTTTAAGCTTGGTATCAGAAAATTGTAGCCAGGGTTCAAAGCGGTCTATTTCAACTGAATCTATACCAATACCTAAAATCATCCGTGTCTTTTTTCTAAATTGTGATCAAGTGAGCGATACATGATTGCTTCACGAATTTGTGGTGTATCAATTTTTTCTTGTTTATATAAGTCTGCAAGTGTGCGCGCAACTTTTAAAATTTTGTGATACCCACGCATACTCAAGTTTAATTTTTCAAACGCTTTTTTCAAAAGTTGTTCAGCATCTTGTGTAAGCACACAAAATTTTTCAACTTGATCTGCACTCATTCGCGCATTATAAAAACCAGTTTTACCAAATCGTTTTTCTTGTGCGTGCAGCGCCGGTTGAATTTGTGCAAACAATGTTTGTGAACTTTCTGTTTTAGTTTCGCGTGATGTAATGGTGTCATACTCAACGGCTTGTACATTTACTTGCAAGTCAATTCGGTCAAGCAGCGGTCCTGAAAGTTTTTCGATGTAGCGGTTAATTTTTTGTGGGCTGCAATGACACGTTCTTTTTTTGTCTCCCCAAAAACCACACGGGCATGGGTTGAGTGCGGCAACTAATAAAAATGAAGCGGGAAAGCTTACGGTTTGATTTACGCGTGAAATGGTGACCACTTTATTTTCAAGTGGTTGGCGTAATGCTTCAATAGTTTCACGTTTAAATTCGGTTAGTTCGTCAAGAAATAAAATGCCATTGTGTGACAAAGTAATTTCACCTGGTTGTGGA
>JABSSP010000146.1 GCA_013213985.1 Candidatus Babelota bacterium
TAGAAAAAACGAATAAAAAACCTAAGTATGCTGTACGGGCCTATAACAGATGTCAGCTGTGTGGTCGTCCTAGAGGATACATGAGAATGTTTAAAATGTGCCGATTGTGTTTTAGAAAAAATGCGTTACAGGGTTTGCTTCCTGGTGTAAAAAAGACAAGCTGGTAATTACTACTATTAAGGAAGGACCTCAAATGTCGGTCGATGTTATCGGGAATTTTTTGACCATTATCAGAAACGGATTAATGGTTTCAAAGCCTTTCATCGTTGCTCCGTATTCCAAAATGAAATTGGAGATAGCGCGTATTCTAAAGGACGAAGGTTTTATTACAAACTTTTCTATTGAAGAGCACGGGCCTATCAAAAAATCAATTAAAGTTGTTTTGAAGTACGTAAACGGTGAGTCTGTTATTCATGAAATTCAACGGATAAGTACTCCTGGAAGACGTTCGTATGCGGGTGCCTCGGGTGTTAAGCCAGTTATTGGTGGTTTGGGAATGTCAATTTTGACAACAAGTAGCGGATTACTTTCCAACATGCAAGCGAAAGCGCGTGGTGTTGGTGGTGAAGTTATTTGTACAGTTTGGTAGTGGGTGTGCATTATGTCTAAAATAGGTAGAAAGCCCATTGACATCAGTGATCTTCAAGTTGATATCAAGGGACAAGAACTGCATTACAAAGGCAAAGAAGGATTTGGGGTTTATACATTACCCGATGTTTTAGAGGCAGTTTCAGAAGATAAGAAATTATTCCTGAAAGTTAAGTCATCAGGATTATCATGTAATGTATTGCGTGATGCGAATAGGGTTTGGGGGTTACATAGGGCTTTGCTTTTTAATAATTTGCAAGGTGCAGCCAAGGCTTTTGAACGCAAACTTGAAATTAATGGACTTGGATACAAGGCGGTACTTTCTGGTAACAAAGTAACGTTTTTACTTGGTTATAGTCATAAAATTAATTTCGAATTACCTCAAAATGTGAGCCTGATTATTGATAAAAGCGGACAAAAGTTGACTTTCAAATCAACCAACAAAGAGTTACTTGGAAAAGTATGTAGTCAAGTTAGAGCATTTCGACCACCAGAACCGTACAAAGGAACTGGTATTAAGTATGAGTCCGAAGTTATTGTTCGTAAGGCTGGTAAAGCAAAATCCGTATAATAAGTTAATGAAGGTGTTGAAACAGTGAATTCAGAGAGAAAAAAGAAAAAATTAGCCAACAGAAGAGCTAAGAGAACCCGTGTGCGATTAAAATCAACTAAAGCTAAACCTCGTGTTTCTGTTTTTAGAAGTGCAAAGCATATTTATGCTCAGGTTATTGATGATAATGCGGGAAAGACCTTAGCAAGTTACTCTTCGTTGAACGCAAAAGATGTGGCCGGAGATAAAAAGGCGGTTGCTCATGCTATTGGAGTTGAATTAGCTAAAAGCGCTGCTGGTAAGGGTATTACTGCTATTGTATTTGATCGTGGTCCATTTATATACCATGGTCGAATTCAAGCGTTAGCAGAAGGTTTGCGTGAAGGCGGATTAAAGTTTTAAAAATGATTTTTATCGCGAGCATTTAGGATATTGATAATGGCAAAACGTAGGCCTAATAAGTCAGCTGATGCTGAAAAAGATAACATAGTTGATTACGTTGTAAACGTAAATCGAGTTACTAAAGTGACCAAGGGTGGAAAACGGTTTTCATTTTCTGCGCTGGTAGTTTCTGGTGATCGGAAGGGTAATGTGGGGATGGCTCTTGGAAAAAGTCGAGAAGTTTCTTCCGCCATCGATAAGGCAACTAACAGAGCTCGTAAAAAAATGATACCGATA
>JABSSP010000147.1 GCA_013213985.1 Candidatus Babelota bacterium
TAACACGTTCAATAAATGGATGTGACACAGGCGTATAGGGTACAGTTTTGATCTCATCAATTTCACGTTGACGGTGATTGGCTTTCCAGCGATGGGATTCAAAAATGGGATCATTGTCGGTGCTGATATATTTGGGTGGCGTTTTTCCAGCGATTGCATGTTGTGATGCCATCAACATCACCCTTATGAATAGAAAACCCAATAATTCTTCTTGAATATTGATCGATTACTGTCATAACGGTATGTGTTTTCAGGTTAATGGATTCACACTTAAAGAAATCAATTGACCGATACTGTTGAAAAACTCGGTTAAACAGCAAGCCTTTCTTTGATTTTCATATCACCTAACCACTTTATTTTTTTGTTACAAGATAAATGACTCTTGTAACAAAGATTAAAGGTTAATATCTTGGTTTTTCCGACTTTTAGACGGATTTATCCTATAACTGGTTCTAGCGGCCCTCGCATTGAGGCCAATTTTTTTAGGTTATGCGCACAGGCAACCAGTAAAAATTCATCGTTTGCACTGCTCATTCCGCGTAACCGCAAACGAGTGAACTGGAGTTGACGTTTCATATGTGCAAAACACATCTCTACCTTCTTGCGCTCTCTACATGATTTTTCATATGCAGGACTATCTACAATATTTCGCGCAACAGTACGTGAATCTTCATAGATGCTTCTGGCAATTTTTCTCGTAGCTGTGTTTGGACAGCACCGTTGCTTTAAGGGGCAATCTTTACAATCTGACTGGCGTGAACGATACGCCATTGTATTGGATTTAGTAATACCGCTTTCATCTGGCTTATAGTTACGCCACCTATGCCGCAAAGGCTTATCTTGCGGACAGCGATATTCGTTTGTAGTTTCGTCCCACTTAAAATCACTCACGGACAAAGTGCCATCATTCCTTTTCGATTTATCCCATACTGGAATATGTGGCTCGATATCTTTTTCATTAACCAGATAGTCTAAATTTGCTGCAGCACCATAGGCTGTATCGCCCATTAAGCGTTCTGGAAGTAATCCATGATTTTCCTCTACCCGGTTAATCATCGTTCGAGTAGTTGCTACTTCCAATTTCAATGTGCTTGGGGAGGCTTCTACATCTATTACAATGTTATTCTCGACATCAATCAGATAGTTAGTTGAATAGTAAAATTCGGCTGGTCCTTTTGCGCCTGACCACTGAGACATTGGATCTGTTAATGAAACGCTTTTTTGAGGTCTATTTAAGTCTGACTGCTCATCAAGAGCGGCAAGGTATTCTTTAACCGCCAAACTTTGTGTTTCTTGCGATCCCCAGTCTATCGGTCTATCACTCGCTCGCTGTTGAGAAGCATCTGCTCGAATCAAGCTCGCATCAATAGCAAATCCTTCACCCTTAACCAGGCTTTCAGATATGCATTGCTCAACAATTGTATTAAAAACACGACGAAACAAGTCGCTATCTCGAAAGCGTCCATGCCTGTTTTTTTAAAAACTGGAATGATTGGGTACGTCATCTTCTAAACCTAATCGACAAACCAACGATAAGCCAAATTAAAATTAACTTCTTCGCATAACCGCCTTTCTGAACGAATACCATAGCAATAACCGACTAACAGCATTCGTATCATTAGCTCAGGATCAATGGATGGTCTTTCTGTATGACTGTAGTGCGCTTCAAGATGTTCCCGGATCCGATCAAAATCTAAGAAGCTATCTATATGTCTTAATAGATGATTCTCAGGGATATGTTTTTCTAAGCAGAACTCATAGAACAGTGTGTTCTGCTCAGGGGGTAGGGTTCCCATCATGATTGTTAGGCCTCAAAAGTATAATGAGGCTATTATCGCTGATATAAGAGTTTTTCAACAGTATCGGTAGTTAGCCTCCATGTCTAAATTCATATCGCCGCTGGGTGATATAACGCGATATTCGGACGCATTCAGCCAATGATTTTGGATCACAAGTGAGGTTGGAGCCAGTGAAGGATCTTGAAAAGCACGTGTTTGATTTTCAGGATCTTCAGAGCATGACAATAAAAGCAGGCAAGCGCCGGTAATGATGATCTGTTTGATGATATTTTTCATTGAGTTTTCCAATGAGCTTTCCAGTGAGCTGAGTTGAATGTTTAGTGTAAACATAGGGTGTTATTTCACCACACCATAGTGCAGCTACGTGGTTCAAAGTACAAGAGGCAAATTATGCAGAAAAACTTAGAAAACCGGCATAGCCCTTGTATTATCAACTATATATAGAAAAATAAACACGCTGTGAGAAGAGGCGAAAGTCTTTGGAGTAGTGGAGAACGATGAATCAGTTATTAAGCAAAGCTTACTAACCAACGATTCTAGAAATCAGCCAGTAGCTCGACATAATCCCTAGCACATAGCCAATAACTGTTTGTGTGTGATGGGTATTCAAGCCTTCTTTTACCCAAGTATTTAAAATCACTTCTTTGAGTAAGTCTTTTTTAAGTAGAATATAAGGGCTGGTAATTGTTAGGCAAATACTCAGTATCAGTAATTGTCCAATTTCAATGCCTATGTTGAATGAAAGTAAGGGGACCCATAATTGACCTTCTTGCGTTAAGGCGTCAGATAATACAGAAGCAAATCCAAATCCATGAATAAGTCCAAACACAAAAGTAAGAATAAACGGGTGATGTCGTATCGCCCATGGGTGACTGGGTTTATTTAAGTTTAAAATTTCCATGGCCAGAACGATAAGGGTTATCGCAATAAATATTTCAACCACTTGAGGGTTGAAGGGTATAAATCCCATGCTAGCAGATAGCAGTGTTAAGCTGTGACCAAGTGTGAACGCAGTGATGGCGAGTATCATGATGCGTCTGCGTTGAAACAGTAATACAAATAAACCAATAACAAAAAGCACATGATCCCAACCGGTTAATAGATGTTCTGCACCTGATAAAAGATATTGCTTAACAGTAAGCCATGTCGATAAGGACGCCGGTATGATAAAAAACTGCTGGGTGGAACTGATTAAATTGGTGGTTCGTCGACCTTCAGTA
>JABSSP010000148.1 GCA_013213985.1 Candidatus Babelota bacterium
AACGTATGAAAACACAATTAAAAAAATATAGTATCGCACTTTTTGTTGCATTGAGTTGCGCAACAAATATACAAGCAACAACAGTTTATTTGTGGCGCCTATTTTGCAACACTGAAAACGTATTCGTCTACACCTGGAGAGAAGAAGCACCAACTGTATGTCCAAATGTCACCGGTCCTCCTCACACCATTAACACTGCAAGCATTTCCACCTTTGGAGAACTTTCTGAAAACCTGGTGCGTATTCAAGACGAAACTGTCCCAACAGGACGAAATTTTAAAGCTGAGACTATACACGTGAATGTTGCAGTTGGTCCAGACGTTATTACTACACTCGTTAAATCATGGCCCTATCCAATTTCATTGGAAAATTTTTCGTTCGCCACCGACACTGACCATGAAGGAGACTTTCTTACTATAGAATTACCCTCACAGCTTTTAATCGGCGCCATTACACAAAATGTAACTGCGAGTGATACTGTCATTAATGTTACACAAGATGTTATTGATAATGTGGCCATTGGCTTTTCCCTCATCCTAACAGATGGAACCAACACGGATGACATTGGTTTTATTACTGCAATCGATGATACTAACAATCAAGTAACGGTTACCGTTGGAGCCACGAATTCCTTTCTTGCAGCAACACCTACAACAGTCCTTTTGACTGTGTATGCCTTAAAAGATTATGAAATTGGGCCTCCCGCTAGACGATTTTTTGGTAGCGATGTCATTGGAACAATGCATATCCCAACAGGTCTGTCAATAAAAGGAAGCTACTTAAACAAAAGTTCCTCTGCCAAAACACTTATTTTTGAATATGAATACATGTATTAATTTATAAAAAAGAGAAGTAACCTTATCAAACCTTATTACCATTGGAACAATAACCGCAGCGGGTGGTGTCTCTACTGGACCAGTTGGTAATGCCGTCACTTGGAGCGAAATTCCTGCAGGTGGCCTAGAAACATTAATAATAGAATTCACACACAACCCTAACACCATAGGTCGAACACTCAATGCACAAGCACTCATCACAGCAGGTGCCCCTGCAGACGTAGGACTTCTTGATGAGGCACTTGTTTCACTTGTGCCCAATCGTTGACTGGGCACAAGTGACCATTATTCCATTTTGCACGGGTTTAATAGATCCAGGATGTACACTTGACTTCGATGCCTCAGTTAATCCGACCGGTGCAAGTGATTTAACTTAAGATGGATTTAATGGCATCATCGTAGAACACTTTGTAACTGGTCCAGCAGGAACTGAAGATTTATTTGCTTCTCTTCAAGAAATTTCTGGACTTGACCGCGTTTTTGCACCAACCGTCAGCGGACTTGAAACCTTTGATAATGATATACCAGCTCCAAATCCTTCGCCATCCGCTTACGGTGAGACAAAGTTTTTCTTTGATCCAATTATATATCCAGGCGGAATTGATGGCATATAATTTAATGCATATGACCTTGATGGTACGGAATCAACTTTTGCCGACGGATTAATTGTGTTTGGAGAAGATTTAAATGGTGTCCAAATGCCTATTGTAGTAGAACGTTCTGCAACAACAACCATTACAGAATTTGAAGGTCCTACATTTGGTGAAGGCGCCTTTAATGTGACAGAAGCAATTCATGCGGGAGCAACGGGAGTCCTTCCTGCAACAGATCCTAACGCACGCATTACTTATATTTTCCCGAACAAAGTTGCATCAATTACTATTCGTTACTTTTTACAAGATGCTTCTCCTCCAGGAGCCACTGGTCCCGATAGACAATTTTTCATTTCAAACTTGTATCAAGAATGTTGTCCACTTGGCGAAGTTTTTTGTCCTTCTGGCGCTGCTTCAATTTGTAATATATTTGTTGATTGTTTAACCACTAGACGCGCAACCGTACTTGAAGAACTTTCAATAACCGGCGACGTGTGTATTCAAGGTAGCCTTTCAGTAAGAGGAAAAATATTTAACCCAATCGTTCCAAGGTCTCGACACCATTATTTGTATGATGTTCCGTCATCAAAAATTACGCGTTTTTTTTAGTGCGCATGATATGATTGGTGGCACACAACACGACGACATTAAAGGAGCCAACACACCACTTCCTGCAAAACGATTACCAATCGATAATGATGAAACACCACTACTCATCGCCCTTGCAATGCCAGGCAACCTTGATGCTGAACAAAAAACGCTATCCGCTTGTTTGCATCTACTTGTTCCGTGCACGCCAAACGAAAATCCTGAAGAGTGTTGCATTAAAGTTCGCACAACATGTCATAAAACAATGAACCACTTAATGCATCAA
>JABSSP010000149.1 GCA_013213985.1 Candidatus Babelota bacterium
GAGCCTCAGTCTGAGACTGTATGGCGTCAAGCCAACCGATATAGTGTGCCTCGTGTTATGTTTGTAAACAAGCTCGATCGAGTAGGTGCTGATTATTTACGTGTTATTGAAGATGTGCGTGAAAAATTCGGAGCCAATGCGGTTGCAATGCAATTGCAAGTTGGTCATTCAGAAAATTTTGAAGGTATTATTGATCTTATAACGCGTAAAATGGCAACTTTTTCTGGGGAAATGGGATCTGAGGTAACATGGTCTGATGTTCCAGAAGAATACGCTGATAAAGTTGAAGAAATGCGCCTCAAGGTTGTTGAAGCTGCCTGTGATATTGATGATGATTTGGCTGACAAATACCTAGAAGAAAAGCCGATCTCAGAAGAAGAGATTAAAAAAGCAATACGTCAAGGTGTGGTAGATATAAAAATTGTACCAGCGTTTTGTGGTACTGCATTTAAAAACAAGGGAGTTCAGCTCCTTTTAGATGCAGTTGTTGATTATCTGCCTTCGCCGCTTGAGGTACCTCCAATGGAAGGTACTGTTAAGGCTACAGACGAAAAAATTAAAGTAACGGCTGATCCTAACGGACCGTTTTATGCGCTTGCGTTTAAAATTGTAACCGATCCTTTTGTGGGTGTTTTGAACTATGTTCGTGTCTATTCGGGTACTCTGAAGGCAGGATCATATGTTTATAATGCTCGTACAGGTTCCAAGGAACGTGTAAGCCGCTTGGTTCAAATGTATGCAAATAAAAGAGAAGAGATTGGTTCAATAAGTGCAGGAGATATTGCTGCAGTTGTTGGTGTTAAAGATACGGTGACTGGTGATACGATTTGCGGAACTGATAAATTGGTATTGCTTGAGAGTATCACTATTCCGGCTCCTGTTATCAAATCTTCGGTTGAGCCAAAAAGCAAATCTGATTATGAAAAAATGGTTATTGTGCTTAAAAAGATGATACGTGAAGATCCTTCATTCCATTTTACGTATGATGAGGAAACTGGACAGACTATCATCTCGGGTATGGGTGAGTTGCACCTTGAAATTGTTGTTGATCGTTTGAAGCGAGAACATAAGGTTGAGGTCACTCAAGGTAGACCACAAGTTGCTTACAAAGAGACTATACAGAAGCCGTTTGATGCTGAAGGTAAATTTGTGCGTCAATCTGGTGGACGTGGACAATACGGTCATGTATGGATCAAGTTTGAGCCACTTGAACGTGGAGAAGGTTTTGAGTTTGTTAATGCAATTATAGGTGGCACCATCCCTCGAGAATTTATCTCTCCAGTACAAAAAGGTCTTGAAGAGGCAAAAAATAGCGGGGTGTTAGGTGGTTATCCTACCGTTGACTTTAAGGCAACTTTACATGATGGTTCATATCATGATGTTGATTCATCTGAAATTGCGTTTAAAGTTGCTGCATCCATGGCCTTTAAATCTGGAATGGCCAAAGCGTCTCCTGTTTTACTTGAGCCGGTGATGAAGATTGTTGTAGATACACCTGAAGCACATATGGGTGACGTGATTGGTGATTTAAACTCTCGCCGAGGTAGAATCCTTAGTATGGAGGGAAACGCCAATCAAAAGGAAGTAAATGCTGAAGTTCCTTTGGGAGAAATGTTTGGGTATGCAACTGAGTTGCGTTCTATGACCAAAGGACGCGGGAACTATTCGATGGAATTTGAGTGTTATCGCGAAGTTCCTAAGAATGTTCAAGCGGCGATTGTTGAAAAGAAATAGCGTTGTGATTCAATTAAGTATCGGGAGAATGCACGATGGCAAAAGAGGTATTTAAGCGTGATAAGTCGCATGTTAATATCGGAACTATTGGTCACGTTGACCATGGTAAAACGACCTTAACCGCTGCAATTACAAAGGTTTTGGCGGAAAAAGGTGGTGTAGAAGCAAAAACTTTTGCTGATATTGATAATGCACCAGAAGAGAAAGCGCGTGGTATTACCATTGCAACAACTCATGTTGAGTATGAAACAGATAAAAGGCACTATGCGCATATTGACTGTCCAGGTCACGCTGACTATGTTAAAAACATGATCACCGGTGCCGCACAGATGGACGGAGCAATTCTTGTTGTATCTGCTGCAGATGGTGCAATGCCTCAAACAAGAGAGCATATTGTTTTAGCTAAAAACGTTAACGTTCCTTCTCTTGTTGTATTTCTTAATAAAGTGGACATGGTTGACGATCCTGACATGCTCGAGATGGTCGAAGAGGAAATTCGTGAACTTTTAACTAAATACGATTTCCCTGGAGATAAAATTCCAGTAATTAAAGGGTCAGCTCTTAAAGCACTTGAAGGTGACAAGAGTGAAATCGGCTCGCAAGCAATTGAAAAATTGATGGCAGCAATTGATGAGTATATTCCGATTCCAAAGCGTGAGATAGATAAGCCATTTCTTATGCCTGTTGAAGGTGTTTTTTCGATTTCAGGTCGAGGAACTGTTGCTACAGGAAAAATCGAAACTGGTCAGGTTAAAGTTGGTGAAGAAGTTGAAATCGTTGGGTTTGGTAGCAAACTAAAAACAATTGTTACTGGTGTCGAAATGTTCAGAAAGTTACTGAATGAAGGTCAAGCTGGTGATAATGTTGGATTATTGCTTCGTGGTGTTAAAAAGGAAGATATTGAGCGTGGTATGGTTATTGCCAAACCGGGTTCAATTACACCGCACACCAAATTCAAAGCTAAAGTATATATCCTTACTAAAGATGAAGGTGGAAGACACAGTCCATTTTTTAATGGATATCGACCTCAATTCTATTTCAGAACAACTGACGTGACTGGTAATGTTCAGTTGCCTGAGGGCAGAGAAATGGTTATGCCGGGTGATAACGTTGAATTGTCGGCTGAATTGATTGCACCGATTGCAATGAATACAGATCTACGATTTGCAATCCGTGAAGGTGGCAGAACTATTGGGTCTGGTATCGTTACAGAAATTATAAAATAATTGGGCCGTTGATGAAGAAGCAGAAAATACGTTTGACTCTTAGATCTTATGATCATCAATTGCTTGATAAAGCTATTAAACAAATTGTTTCGACGGTTAAAAGAACAGGTTCCCAGTTAATGGGGCCTGTTCCAATGCCTAATAAAAGGCATTGTTTTACGGTTTTGAGATCACCCCATGTGAATAAAAAATCACGTGAACAATTTGAGTTGACAATACATAGAAGGATTTTAGATATTCTTTCTCCTTCGGATCAAACCATGGATGCTTTGATGAAATTGAATATTTCATCAGGCGTAGATGTTGAGATTAAATAAAATTATAGAAAGGTCGTTCGATGGTGGCAGGTTTTTGGGGTAAAAAAATAGGTATGACCCAAATCTTTGCTGATGATAAAGTGATACCGGTGACAGCGATTGATGCGTCTCCTTGGTTTGTAACTAGGGTTAAAATGCAGGATCGTGATGGCTATAACGCAGTGCAAGTTGCACGTGTAAAAAAACGCTATGTCGACGATCATTTTTCTAAGCAATGGCTGAAAAAGCCAAATGAATATTTTAGCTTTGTAAAAGAAGTGCGTTTTGATAAAGGAGATGATCTAAAAGGTTTTCTGTTGGTAAATCTGCCGATTTATGTTCCATTTTATCAGCTGGAGACAAAGTTGATGTTTCTGGTACGACTAAAGGACGTGGATTTGCGGGTGTTGTTCGTCGCCATGGTTTTAGTGGCGGTGGGGCAAGTCATGGATCTACAATGGGAAGACGTCCCGGTGCAATAAGTTTTATGGCTTCGCAGGGACGAGTGATAAAAGGTAAAAAAATGCCTGGTCAAGCTGGCAATACAAAGTGTACGATTCAAAAACTTGAAGTGGTTAAGGTATCTGAGAATCCTCGGATAGTGTTGGTTAAAGGTTCGGTTCCAGGCAAAGCTGGTTCATTAGTCTTTGTTCGAAAAGCGTAGGTAAGGCATGGACAAGCAAAAAGTATCTAAAGTACAAAAAAAAGGAAGTGTCAGTTCAGAGCTGCATCTTTCAGCGAGCGACGTGTCGGTTAAAGCGAGAGAAAAACGAATTTCTCCTCAAGCTTTTTCAACATGGGTCCGAGCTCTTTTACAAAATTGGCGACAAGGAACTGTGAGTGTCAAGGATCGTTCTGAGGTTTCACGCACTAATAAAAAGCCTTGGAAGCAAAAAGGAACTGGTCGCGCACGAGCTGGTACAGCTAGGTCTCCTTTGTGGAGAGGCGGTGGTGTTATTTTTGGACCCCAGCCACGTGTAAAATCTTTGAAAGTATCTAAAAAGGTTAAACAGGGTGTTTTAAATAGTCTTTTGTTTGATCGTTTTGATAGCGGAAATATAATGTGTCTTGATTGGAGTTTGTCTCAAGATAAGCCGAGTACTGCACAAGCAAGTAAGGCTCTTAAGGATGCCGGTTTACACGGTGCAAAAATTAATCTCTTTTTACGTTCTGACGACTCATTATTAGGTGCATCATTTGCGAACTTACCGGGGGTTAGAGTATTATTTTTTGATCAAGCCAACGCATTTGACTTAGCACATGCACCGCGTTGGGTTGTTCTAAAAAAAGATCTTGATCAATTTAAAGAAATGGTTTCACGATGGAGTTAAGTATTTACCAAATTATACAAGGGCCAGTTGTTTCTGACAAAGCTTATAAATTAAATAAGAAGCTAAACAAACTTGTAATTAAGGTGCATCCACAAGCGAATAAACCCTCAATAGCGCAGGCAATTGAAAAACTTTTCAATGTAAAAGTTAAAAATGTACGTACCATTGTGCGCAAGGGGAAAAGGCGTCGTGTAAAAAAAAAAATAGTGGTTGATCCATTAATTAAGAAAGCAATTGTCACATTGAAAGAAGGTTACTCTCTTGATCTTATTGGTCAAGCAGGGGCGAGTGTTGATGTGCGCGCTGGACAAAGCGGCGAATCAACATCTTCTGGGGGCGAATAGGTAATAAGGATATAAAAAGATGGCGATAAAAAAAAGAAGGCCACGTAATGCCTCTTTGCGGTTTCAAACATTCTTAAGCTCTGGTGATATTACCAAGAAAAAGCCTGAAAAGTCTTTGGTCTTTGGTTTAAAAAAGAGCGGCGGAAGAAATGCTTACGGTAGGATTACCGTTAGACACCGTGGTGGCGGAGCTACGCGAAAATATCGCATGGTCGATTTTAAATGGACCCAAAAAGATGTTCCTGGACGAATTGCAGCGGTTGAATACGATCCAAATCGTAATGTGAGGATTGGTCTTGTTTTTTACCGTAATGGTGCAAAAACTTACATACTTTTACCGGCTGGTCTTAAAGTAGGGTCTATTGTATTAGCAAGTGAAAAAGCAGAAGCTAAGGTAGGAAGTTCGTTACCATTATCAAAAATTCCTGTTGGTTTCATTGTTCACAATATAGAAATGTTTCCTGGATCAGGAGCTAAATTAGTTCGGAGTGCAGGGGTTGGGGCTCAGTTGGTCAGTAAAACTGAACAACATGCAACATTAAAAATGCCTTCTACTGAAATTCGAATGGTTCCTGTTAATTCTTGGGCAACAATTGGTGTTTTGGGAAATGCTGATTTTCGTAACATTTCGTGGGGTAAAGCTGGCCGTACGAGACATCGCGGTTTCCGTCCAACGGTTCGTGGTATGGCAATGAACCCCGTTGATCATCCACATGGTGGTGGTGAAGGTCGCTCTAAGTCAGGATCTCATCCTAGATCTCCTTGGGGTAAAGGTGCAAAAGGATCGAGAACACGCGTTCGTAAAAATCCATTGATTTTGAAACGACGAAAAAGTAAAAAATAACAAGCGGTAAAGGAAATTGCGCATATGGCGAGATCTGCTAAAAAGGGGGCATACGTTGAGCCCTCATTGATGAACAAGGTTCAAAAGGTAAAAGAGAGTGGTAAGAAAGAAGCAATAAAAACGTGGTCACGTTGTAGTATGGTTCTTCCTGATTTTGTGGGAATGACGTTTGCGGTGCACAATGGAAAAACTTTTACTAAAGTTTTTGTGACCGAAAATATGGTTGGACATTATTTAGGTGAATTTTCTCCTACTCGGACATTTAGACTTCATAGTGGCCAGCGTAAAAGCGGGGCTAAGTAATAGTTCGTTTGAATTAGTATAATGTTTGATAAATAGGTAAAATAGGTTTAACCTATACATGAGGTTTAATAATGCAATTTACTGCAAAAGCTCGATTTATTCGATTCTCACCATACAAGTTGAGACCTTTAGCCGACGTAATTCGCGGTAAAAATGCCGTTTATGCTGTGAATTTTCTTTCAACATATGCGGTAAAAAAATCGATTCCAGTGAAGAAGGCCATAGAATCTGCGATTGCTAATGCAAAAAGTAGCAGTGAAATTAGTCCGGATATGCTTGTGATCAAGGAAATTAGAATAGACCAAGGTCCAATGGTCAAATATTTTAAGCCTGGTACTATGGGACGCTCAAATGTTTACAGAAAACGTATGAGCCATATAGGTGTTGTCTTGGAATCTACTGAGCGGAAAGAGGTTTAGTGTGGGTCAAAAAGTTCATCCAATAGGGTTTCGGGTAGGTATATATCGAGATTGGGATTCGCGTTGGTTTGCGCGAAAGTCGTATGGCGATCAAATATTAGAAGATTTAGCTATTAGAAAAATTTTGAATGACGTGCTTGATAGTGCTGAAATTTCCCGGGTTCAAATAGAAAAAGCTGGCGAAAATGTGCGGCTTATCATTCATTCTGCCCGACCAGGTTTTGTAATTGGTAAAAAAGGGCAAGGCATTGAAAGCTTGCGTAATAAAATTGCAAAAAAAATTGGCAAAAAAGCTATTGAAATTTCTGTGCAAGAAGTGAAGACAGCAGAGATTGATGCGACGTTGGTTGCTAAAAGCATCGCTGCTCAGCTTGTAAAAAGAATCAGTTTTAAAAAAGCAATGAAGCGTGCGGGTGCTGCTGCAATGAGAGCAGGTGCTAAGGGTATTAAAATTTGTTGCGCAGGTCGATTGAATGGCGCTGAAATAGCTCGTGAAGAATGGGTTCGTTTAGGTTCGGTTCCACTTCACACCTTGCGTTCAAACATAGATTATGGTTTTGCGGAGGCAAAAACGACTTACGGTATAATTGGTGTTAAAGTTTGGATTTGTAAGGGCGAGTTTCAACGTCCCAAATAGCCGATGATGAAAGAGTATAAGCATGTTGATGCCTAAGAAAACCAGATATAGAAAAGTCCAGCGAGGCACTTTACGTGGTCGTTCAAAAGGGGCTCGTACAGTTTGTTTCGGTGAATATGGGTTGCAAGCCTTAGAACCTCATTGGATGACTGCACAACAAATTGAAGCGATGCGTGTTACATTATCTCGTGCGTTGAAAAAAATGGGAAAATTTTTCTTAAGAGTTTTTCCTCAAAAACCCGTTACAAAAAAACCTGCAGAAACTCGTATGGGTAAAGGAAAAGGTAATCCAGAGTTTTGGGTTGCTGTGGTGAAACGTGAAAGAATTATTTGTGAAGTTGCAGGTATTTCAGAAGATGTCGCTCGTTCTGTCTTGAAATCGGTTAGATATAAGCTTCCAATGAAGACGAGATTTGTTAAAAAATCTTCGGAAAAAGTTCTGTAGAAATTTTATGATCACGTTATTACTGTGTTGCTAAATGGAATGAAATATGAAATTAAGTGAATTTCGAAAAAATTTAAATTCGCTAGATTTAGCTGGGTTGGCTGGCAAATTAAACGAATTGCGTGGAGAATTGTTTTCTTTAAAGCTCAATACATCGACTACTCACGTAAAAGATTATTCGCAGCTTAAGAAAACAAGAAAAAATATAGCGAGAATTTTGACTTTAATTGGTCAAAAGAACGTTGATAAGTAGATTATAGAAAGAGGTATTGGATCAGATGACGACAAATGAGGAAAAATCAAAACGTACGCTAGTTGGTGTCGTAGTATCAGACAAAATGGATAAAACCGTTGTTGTTGAGATTAAACGCCTATACAAAGACGAACGCTTTCACAAGTATCTTAAAAAGACAAAAAAATATAAAGTGCATGACGAGCTTTCACAAGCAAAAAAGGGTGACGTCATTGAGTTTTGTGAAGGACGTCCACTATCAAAAACGAAGTCTATGTATCTCAAGCGTATAGTTAAAACGCAAGCAGTTGAGAGTTAAACGGGGTAAAGTAACATGATTCAAAAGGAATCTTATTTAGAAGTCGCCGATAACTCTGGTGCAAAAGCTTTGCAATGTATACACATCATTGGTGGCACGCGCAAGCGTTACGCTTATTTGGGTGATACCATAAAGTGTTCGGTTAAAAAGGCTATCCCAGGGGGCATGGTTAAAAAAGGTGAAGTGGTAACAGCCGTTATCGTGAGAACGAGAAAAGAACGTGGGCGTGAAGATGGTAGTTATATTCGTTTTGGAGATAACGCTGCAGTGATTATAAAGGACAAAGAACCTATTGCTACGCGTATTTTTGGTCCAGTTGCCCGAGAATTACGAGCAAAGGGTTATTTGAAAATAGTTTCTCTAGCGCCAGAAGTTTTGTAAGAGGGATGTTGCTAAGATGGTAGCTCGAATTAAAAAAAATGACATAGTGATGGTTGTGTCGGGAAAATATCGGGGAAAAACCGGTCCCGTAATCAGCATTTCACGAAAGAAGAATAAAGTTCTTATTAAAGATGTTGCGATGGTTGCAAAACATATGAAGGCGCGTAAGCAAGGAGATGTTGCAGGTATTAAGCATAAAGAAAGTTATATTGCACTTTCTAATGTAATGCCTGTATGTCCTTCTTCAAACAAACCTTGTCGCGTTGGAAGTAAAGTTACTGATAACGGAAAACGAGCTCGTATGTCTAGACGATCTCAAGAAATTTTCTAATAATTGGTTTGGGGATCGATAATGAAAAAAGCGCGGCTACAGAGTTATAAAATTCGCTCTGAACTAAAGCAAACGCTTAATTTGAAAAATATAATGTTGGTACCAAAATTATCAAAAATTGTGGTTAACGTTGGTATCAAAGATGCAGTGAATGACAGTAAGGCCATTAAGTCTGTGATGACAATTTTAGAAAAAATTGTTGGTCAAAGGCCGGTTAAAACTGTTGCGCGTAAATCGATAGCTGGATTTAAGCTTCGTGCGGGTATACCGATTGGTGTTAAAGTGACGCTTCGAGGGAAAAAAATGTACGAATTCCTTGATCGTCTTGTCAATTTGGCTCTTCCGTCAATGAGAGATTTTCAAGGTGTTTCTGTATCATTTGATAAAGCAGGAAATTACAATCTTGGAATCAAAGAGTGGATTATTTTTCCAGAAGTTGATTATGACAGTGGGGAAAAAATTCGCGGTTTAAATATCAGTTTTGATACAACCGCAAAAGATGGTGATGGCACATTCGAACTTTTGAAAAATTTTGGAATGCCGTTTCGTAAAGTAAATTAATTGCTGTTGGGGTAATTGAATGGCTA
>JABSSP010000015.1 GCA_013213985.1 Candidatus Babelota bacterium
ACCCATTCTCAGGTGAGGTCCATATCTACCGGATCCATCTTGATTGATGATGCAATAGGTGTAGGCGGCTTGCCGGTGGGTAGAATTATTGAAATTTATGGTCCAGAATCGTCTGGTAAGAGTACGTTGGCTATGCATGTCATTGCTCAAGCCCAGAAAGATGGCGGAATTTGTGCTTTTATCGATGCCGAGCATGCTATGGACCCCGTATACGCGTCGAAGCTTGGAATCAACATAGATGACCTCATTATCTCTCAACCCGATTGTGGTGAGCAGGCTCTTGATATAGCAGAAATGCTTGTAAGATCAGGGGCGATTGACGTTATTGTGGTCGATTCTGTTGCGGCACTGGTTCCTAGGGCTGAGTTAGAAGGTGATATGGGTGATAGCCATATGGGGCTACAAGCGCGCCTTATGTCGCAAGCCCTAAGAAAATTGACACCGGTTGTGCATAAATCAAACACCGTGTTTATTTTCATAAATCAGATTCGTCAAAATATTGGCGGAATGCCTTTTGCTCCAAAAGAAACTACTACTGGGGGTAAGGCGCTTAAATTTTATGCGTCACTCCGTCTAGATGTTAGAAGAATTGGCAGCCTCAAGAAGAACGATATTCAGTTTGGAAATCGTATTCGAGTACGGGTGGTAAAAAATAAAGTAGCGCCACCATTTAAGGCGGTTGAAATAGATTTACTGTTTAATGAGGGTATCAGTAAAGAATTAGATTTACTTGATGCTGCGTTACACTATGACGTTATTAAGCAGGCAGGAGCATGGTTCTCCCATGGAGAAAAAAATATTGCTCAAGGAAGAGAGCGCGCACTTGTTTACCTGAAAGAAAACGAAGACGAAGCAAAGCTTATTCGTGATGAGGTAGATGCTGCTCGTGCAAAAAGGCATAGTCAGTGATAAGTAACAACAGAAAGGTATAATTCTTAAGAATGTTGGGTATATTGAAAGAAAAAAAACGGTCTTCAGGGCCACTTATAAATGAAAAAATTCGTGCTCCACGTATGCAGCTTATCACTCATACGGGTGAGAATATAGGCGTCGTTTTGCGAGATCAGGCATTGAGAGAAGCGAGAGATGTAAATCTTGATCTTGTTCTTATCGCTGATACCGGAAAAGATGGGGTGCCGGTTGTTAAGGTCATGGATTTTGGCAAAGAATTATATGATAAGAAGAAAAAGCAAACAGAAGCTAAGAAGCATCAGAAGGTTATCCAGGTTAAGGAAGTAAAATTTCGTCCAACTATTGGTGAGCATGATTATGAAACTAAGTTTAAGCGGATAATGCAATTTCTTAATGCTGGTAAGCGTGTAAAAGTAACGATCTTTTTTAGAGGGCGTGAAAATATCACCAAGGTAGAAAGAGGAAATGCTTTTTTTAAAAGAATTGATGATACCTTTGAAAAATCAGGTATTCTTAATGATTTGATTAAAGAAAAAGATTCAAAGTTGGGACAATTTTGGTCTCGCATATATTATTTAAAATCGTCAAAATAGATTATTTATTGGGGTTGTATTACTATGCCTAAAATGAAAACAAAGTCTGCGGCAAAAAAACGTTTTAAAAAGGTCGGGTCAGGTCTTTTTAAAAGAGCTAAAGCGTATCGAAGACATCTTCTTACTAAGAAGAGTATAAAACGTAAACGACACTTGCGTTCAGGTTCTTACATTAGCAAAGCGGATAACGCTGTAGTGAAAAGATTGCTTCCGTATTAAAAATGTGCCCTCTGGGTAATTTGGGAATTAAGTGTATAAAAAATTGGTGGTGAAACACTGTTATTTTGAGTGGAGATATAAATGACACGCGTAAAACGTGGAACGGTTGTAAAAAAAAGACATAAAAGGGTTTTAAAGCAGGCAAAGGGTTTCTGGGGCTCTCGTAAAAATCTTTTTAAAAGAGCTAAAGAAACACTGATGCGTGCGATGGCATACGCATTTAGAGGTAGAAAACTAAAAAAGCGTGATATGCGCGCTCTTTTTATTAGTCGTATTAAGGCGGCGTCTGAAGAACGTGGAATGTCGTACAACAAGTTTATTAGCGGACTAAAAAAAGCGAATATCGATTTAAATCGTAAAATGCTCAGCCAAATGGCCGTGTTGGAGCCAGAGGCGTTTACCGTACTTGTAAACGAGGTTAAATAAATTTAGGTGCATCTTGACACAAGATGTTTTCTGTTATTAGATTAGTATCGGTTTGAAAATTTAAATTAAAAAGTGAGATTGCCATGGAAGCTTTCAAAGTTCTTGAAGATAAGGTTTCGTCTTTAGTTAAGCTTGTAGAAACGTTACGTGTTGATAAAGATAAGTTAACAAAAGAAAATGAAAAGATAAAAGCAAGATATAAATCAGTAGAAGCTTCTCATAGCGTTGATTCAAAACGAGTTACAGATCTTGGTAAAGAAAGAGAACTTACTAAGCTTGCGGTTGATGATCTGATCAAAAGCATCAATTCTCTTGTTGAAGGCGAAGCTCTGTGAGTGCAAAAGATATAAAAAGCTATCAGGTAGAAATCTTTGGTGATCAATATTCTCTTACAAGTGATGAATCATCTGAAAAGGTTCTGCAAGTAGCTGCTCTGGTCGATTCTTTAATGAAAGAAATATCTGCTAAGTCATCTATGCATGATAAAAAGATACTTGCCGTTATGGCTGCACTAAAAATATCAAGTTCGTTGTTAGATCTTCAGGAGTTACAGGGCAAAGCGAACGAAAGATACGATAAGCTTATTTGTCGTTTAGACGAGGAGCTTTCAGTATAGACTGATTTTGCACCTCTTTTGTTTTTGTAAAGTTGCTTTAGATTACGTCTTATTTCCTACTGTTTTGGCGTTTTGATTGCGTCCAAGACATTGTTAAAACGCGATTTTTTTCTCATTTTGTTGTATCCTGCATATATACGTGTTATAGATGCAGGATTTTCTCTGTCTAGTAGTAAATATAAATAATTATGGGAATATAATGATTAATCTAACTCTCTTGCTCATAGGAGGGGGTGCACTTTTACTCTTGAATGTTCTTTTGTTTGTGTATGCAAAAAAGAAATTCAGTAGTGCGCAAGACTTCCTTGATGGAGCAAAAAGTAAATTAAAAAATGTGAAACGTGATATTGATTTAGAGCGACGTAGCGCTTTGCTCAAAGTCAAAGACGAAGTCTATAAAAGGCGTAAAGATTTTGATCTCGACATAAAACGTCAAAAGATAGATCTTGATCATCTTCGGAGTAAACTGAATTCCAAATACGATCATATAGATAAAAAAGAACAAGATCTTGATCAGTTGCGTCGAGATATGCAGCAAAAAGAGCGGAGTATTTTGCATACTGAAGACGTTTTACGTGTCAGTGAAACAAAGCTTAAGAACTTATATGATACACTCATTTCGAAATTAGAACGTGTATCTAAGATGAGTAGGGAAGAAGCCAAGCAATCGCTTTTGGATACTCTTGAGGCTGAAGTTAAACTTACCAGTCAAAAGTGGATACAAAAGGTTGAATACGATACTAAAGCTACCGCAAAAGAAATAGCGACCGGCATCATTGTTACCGCAATGCAACGCTATTTTTCTGATCAAGTTGCGTCCCACACGTCGAGTATTGTTCAGTTGCCTTCAGAAGATATGAAGGGAAGAATTATCGGTAAAGAGGGGCGTAATATCAAGTCCCTAGAAATGGCGACTGGGATGGAATTCATCATTGGTGACGGAGCAGATTTTATTACGGTTTCTGGTTTTAATCCTGTGCGCAGAGAGATTGCTCGTCGTGCGTTAGAGCGTTTAGTTGCTGATGGACGAATCAATCCTACTCGTATTGAAGAAACGGTTGAGCAATGTGAAAATGAGCTAGCTGAGGTTATCCAAGACCACGGAAAAGAAGTTGTTCTTGAATTTAACTTGCAGGGCGTTCACCCTGAAATAGTTACCCTGCTCGGGAAACTGTACTTTAGAACAAGTTTTTCACAAAATCTTCTTGAGCACAGTAGAGAAGTTGGGCTTTTTTCTCGTATGATTGCTGAAGAATTAGGACTCGACGGACAGATCGCATTTAGAGCAGGTTTATTGCACGATATTGGTAAAGCAGTTTCAGCTGAAATTGAAGGTCCTCATGCTCAAGTAGGAGCTGATATTGCAAAACGGTGCGGCGAAAATGACATAGTGGGCAATGCAATTGCAGCGCACCATGAGGAAGTTCCGTTTACCTCAATTTATTCGCCAATTATTTTAGTTGCTGACGCAATTTCTGCTTCTCGACCAGGTGCTCGAAGAGAAACATTGGCGACCTACATCCGACGTCTAGAAGGACTTGAAAATATAGCGCGATCATTTGATGGTGTGAAAAAAGCCTACGCGTTGCAAGCCGGACGAGAAGTTCGCATTATTGTCGAAGAAGATCATCTTGATGATGAACAAGTGGCTTTGTTGGCTCGTGAAATTGCTAAAAAAATTGAAGAGAAAATGAGTTTTCCTGGGCAAATTAAAGTAAATGTTATTCGTGAAAAACGATCAATTGAATATGCAAGGTAATAAATGAGTACAATTCGGGTATTACTTATTGGAGATGTTGTTGGTTCTACAGGGCGGACTATCTTTCAAAAACATATTAATCGTTTTAAAAAAGAATATAACATCGATTCTGTGATTGTGAATGGAGAAAATAGCGCTAATGGCGGCAGAGGAATCACGCCACGCGTTGTTACTTTTTTTAAACACAATGGAGTTGATGTTATAACCTCCGGGAATCACATTTGGGACAAACGAGAAATTTACTCGTATCTAAACGATAATAATGATTTAATTCGGCCAGCCAATTATCCTACAGGTGCTCCCGGTGTAGGATATACATTTTATGAATGTAAAAATCATACTGTTGCGGTGATAAATCTGCAAGGTAGAACTTTTATGAGAGACGATCTTGATTGTCCTTTCCGCACGGTTGAATCACTTTTAACGTATATTAAAACCAAAGCAAAAATCATTATCGTTGATTTCCATGCGGAAGCCACATCTGAGAAAATGGGCCTCGCTTACTTTTTAGATGGCCAAATCAGTATGTTTGTTGGGACTCATACTCACATTTTGACTGCTGACGAGCGTATTTTACCTAACGGAACTGGCTACATCACCGATCTTGGGATGGTTGGATCACTCAATTCTATGCTTGGCATGAAAAAAGGACCGATTATACAGCGTTTTATGACTCAGATGCCAACGCGCTTTGCGGTTGAAACCGAAGGACCGGCCTTAATGACCGGTGTTTGGGTGGAAATTGATACTGATACAGGAAAAGCGGTAGATATTGGGTCTGTTCGATTAGTTGATAATAAATTTAAAAGCGATGAGACTAGTGATTAACCTCTGCTAATGGAGTGATAGCATGTTTTTGATATTATTACTGTACATGATACTTGCCAGCACATTCACCATGGGTAAGGCGGTTCTGTGCTATATTTCGCCTATTTTTTTTATAGCATTGCGTATGCTTGTTGGCGGAGGGTTGCTGTATGCATATCTTATCGTGCGTAAACAACGCATTTTGCCAAAAAGAGCGGATTTATTAGATTTCTTGCAGATAATTGCGTTTCATATTTATTGTGCCTATATATTTGAATTTTGGGCCTTACAATACGTTTCTTCATCAAAGACCGCACTTATTTATAATATTTCTCCTTTTGTTACGGCTCTTTTTGCTTCGTTTATGTTGCGCGAGTATTTAACTAAAAATAAATTGATAGGACTTATCATAGGTCTTATTGGTATTGTTCCATGGATAATAACTAAAAGTGAATGTGGCTATTTTACCCTGGCCGGGCGGGAAAACTTAATTTCTTTGCCTGAAATTATTTTAATTGTTGCGGTAATCAGCTCAGCGTATGGTTGGATTATATTTAAAAGACTTATGCACAAAGGCTATTCCCCACTCATGATCAATACCATTGGCATGCTTGGTGGTGGATTATGCGCATTGATGACATCGCTCTTATTTGAAAAATCACCACGATTACTTTCAAACCTTTCAACATGCCCGGTAAATATGCCCGGGTTGCAGTTATTTACGTCCTGGTTTGGTAGCAATGCACAAATAGCCTTAATAGCCGTTTACATGCTGCTTATGATTCTAATTTCAAACATTATTTTTTATAATCTCTACGGATTACTTTTGCAGCGTTATTCTGCTACATTTCTATCGTTTGCCGGCTTTACGTGTCCGCTGTTTGCAGCGCTTTTTGGTTGGTTATATCTTGGCGAATCTGTGGGTTGGAACTTCTTTATTTCTGCTGCCATTATTTCGTGCGGATTACTTATTTTCTATCAAGAAGAGCTGAAACTTTATACCATAAAAAAGTAGAGGAGCCACCCATAACAGGCGGCTCCTCTACTTTAGAGCGAAACTTAGTAGAACCTATCTCTTTTTACGAGAAACTCTTCTACGCTTCATAGGTATAGTTTTTCTTTTAGAGGCCGCTTTTTTTCTAACTACACGTTTTTTAGCAGCTTTTCTAACTACACGTTTCTTAGCAGCTTTTTTAACTACTCTTTTCTTAGCAGCTTTTCTCACTACGCGCTTTTTAGCTTTTTTTCTAACTATTTTTTTCTTAGCAGTCTTTCTCACTACGCGCTTTTTGGTAGCTTTTCTTTTAACTACTCTTTTCTTAGCAGTCTTTCTCACTGCTCTTTTTTTGGTAGCTTTTTTTCTCGCTACCTTCTTCTTTTTGATAGCCATGACTATTCTCCCCTTTTTTAATAGTACTATTGTCTTCTTTATGCTCCCATTTACTATCCGTTTTTATTTCAATTTCAATGAAAATAGACATACAGTTATTTTCACCTAATTAAATTTTAAACGATTTTGCAATCGTAAAGCAATGGTTCAGGCCTTTTTTTATATTATTCGATTGTATTTTTAAAAAAAATATCTTAATTTTTAATTCAAAGAAGTAGTTCTTTACTATTTCATTAAGCTTTTTTGAATGAAGCCCGATATATAAAAAATTTGAAAAAAATGTAAAAATTAACTTTTTTTTGTATCGATTTTTTGTGTCCCATCACCATTTTGGGGCAAAAAAAAAGGCAATAAAAATTTAATTATAAAAGAAAGATCACGTTTATACCTAAAAAAGTTCCCCTCAAGGGGGCTCATTTGTTAAATAATTTGAATCTAGATCGAGTTTCTGAGCTCTTTCTCTGTTGACTGTGAATTTAAAAAGTCCGCCGCACCTTTTTCTGCTAGAACACTGTCGTGTGGCAGGTTATAAAACTTATTAAATGCATGCATCACATTTTGATATCGAGAACCATCATCAGAGGCGAGTAGCTTTGAGTGCTTTCCATGGTCAAGGAGTTGTAAATGAGTATGATTGTGATCACTACCCTTAAGCCTATCATAGAGAGATATCGTACTCTCTACTGGTACACGCTGGTCTTCATGAGAAGCAACGATCAAGATAGCTAAATCTTTAGGTAGTTTACCTACTACATCAATGGGCCGAATGCCATTTTTGTTATATCTACCAAATATCATAGAAGCTAAAGTCTTACTGATAACGTCTTCAATTGAACCAAAAGGAGATTCAAGAATAAGAGCCTTTACTTCAGGGTGATCATGCTGAGCCATTGTGGTAATAATAGTCGAAGCTCCACGGGACATTCCCGCAAGTACTATCATATCTGCAGTGGAATTAATAAGCTCCTTAACATGTGTTA
The DNA here is from genome assembly GCA_013213985.1 of Candidatus Babelota bacterium. Taxonomy (GTDB): domain Bacteria; phylum Babelota; class Babeliae; order Babelales; family Vermiphilaceae; genus JABSSP01. The sequence goes on from JABSSP010000015.1 coordinate 7,703, forward strand.
TAACTTCATTAAGACGGTGAATTTCATTATCTTGAGCCATACTTGTATCTTTATGTTTAAATACCAATTCTATTTTTCCTGAATCAGCAAAATCAAAAGTCACTACACAATCAGAAGAAATTATATAGTTCAGGTTCGTTCGGATTTTTCTTTTTTTAATTCTGTATTCTTTAATATATTTATATGTTTGACGATGTGTATCAGCATAGCCATGAACCCATATGGTAATTACATCACTATTTTCAATGGTTTTACCAGGTTTGCATATATGATATACGGCGATGTCTTTTTGATAATACAGGTCATTTTTCAGTGTATAATCAGCATAGAGCGTGTATGCAGATTGATTACTTTTCCTCTCTTGGTCTTGAATACTCGCAAGCCCAAGAGTAAAACATAGTGTAACAGCTATAAAAAATCGATATAAAGATATTTTTATCATTCCAATTGTTTCATATTGTATTATTAATCAGTGTTAAATTATTAAATTAAATATAAACTTAATCTTAGTTGATTATATTATAGCATTATTTTTGTCTATTAACAATGGTGGGGCTCTAGATGATGGTTGGAATATACGGTTTTTTGGGCTACAGTATAAAACATAGCCAGGATAAATCACCTAAATACCAGGAGTAGCATGTTACACAAGTTTATTTTTAGTTTTATTTTTTTGGCTAGCTCTCTGCATGCTAATATTGTACCTAATATTATCTTAGATACCTGGTATGGAAAATATACCATCGATGAACCGGTTTTATGTGAATTAATAAAAAGTAAGGCTGTTCAAAGATTAAAACACATTAATCAGTATGGCGTACTGGATTATATTATAGCTCCGCAGTATTTTAATCGGTATGACCATTCTATCAGAGTCATGGTTACCTTGCGTCGTTTTGGCGCATCACTATTGGAACAAATCGCTGGTTTATTGCATGATGTTTCCCATACGGTTTTTTCTCACGTGGGTGATCATGTCTTTAAACAAGTGAGCAATAAAGATTCATACCAAGATGGGATTCACATATGGTATCTGAACCGAACCGATATTCCTGAAATTTTGAATACACATGGAATAACAATTGCAGATATTGATCACAAAGATAATGGTTTTACTATGCTTGAACAGGACTTACCTGACATATGTGCAGATCGCCTTTCATATACCATTGACGGTGGCCTTATTGAACACAAGCTGACGTATTATGATATTCGTACCATGCTCGATCATGTACATTTTCAGGATGGGGTCTGGTTTTTCGATGATGTTACAATTGCAAGAAAATTTGCAGATGTGTCGATGCATCTTCACCTCAATCTATTTAATACCGTGTGGAATTTTGTAATATATGACTGGACTGCTCAGGTATTGTTACGAGCCGTGGAAATAGACTTAATAATATTAGATGATATTCATTTTTCAGTAGATGATGTTGTGTGGGATATATTGAACAAAAGTTCTGATAAAGAGATTCAAAAACTTTTATATAAAGCGTATAATTATAATGACTTTTTTGCACTCGGTTCGCCAGATGACCAGGATAAATACCTTAAAGGGAAATGTCGCTGCATTGACCCCTTGGTTAAGACGAAAGATGGATTAAAGCGTTTAGCTGAACTTGATCAAGAATTTGACCTACGATTGAAAGATGTTCAAAAATTAACAAGTGATGGTTGGTATATCAAATATACACAAAGTAAAAAGAGAACAAATGAGTAAACTCCCAGATATTAATAAAAATTTTGCCGAATGGTATCAAGAAGTTATTCATCAAGCGGAGCTTGTCGATCACTCGCCGGTTCGCGGAACTATGGTAGTTCGTCCCTACGGAACTGCAATCTGGGAAAATATAAAAAAAAGAGTAGATCATCGTATTAAAGAAACTGGCCATCACAATGCCATGTTTCCTCTTTTTATTCCTGAATCTTTTTTAAAAAAAGAAGCCGACCACGTAAAAGGTTTTGCTCCTGAACTTGCCATTGTTACTCATGCCGGCGGAAAAAAATTAGAAGATCCTTTAGTTGTGCGTCCGACATCAGAAACTATCATTCACTATATGTTTGCGCGTTGGATAAAATCGTGGCGTGATTTACCACTAAAAATTAATCAATGGGCCAATGTTGTTCGGTGGGAAATGCGTCCTCGTGCTTTTTTGCGTACAACGGAATTTTTCTGGCAAGAAGGTCATACTGCACATGAAACGTATGAAGAAGCTAAAAAAGAAGCTAACCTGATGCTACAAGAATATATTGATTTTGCACATGATTATCTTGCAGTGCCAGTTATTAGCGGCACTAAATCTGAAGCAGAAAGATTTCCTGGAGCAGACGAAACTCTTACCTTTGAAGCAATTATGCCTGATGGTAAAGCGCTACAGATGGGTACCTCACATTTAATTTCTCAAAATTTTGCTCATGCATTTGATATGTCATTTCAAAATAAAGAAGAAAAACTTGAATACCCTCACTTAACAAGTTGGGGAGTTACTACGCGATTAGTTGGTGCACTTATTATGGTTCACGGAGATCAAAAAGGTCTTGTGTTGCCACCAAAAATTGCTCCAATTCAAGTGGTTATCATTCCCATTTTGAAAAAGGGTGCGGATAATGAGAAAGTCTTGCAGGCAGCTGAAAAAATAGCACAAGATTTGAAAGTGCGTTCAGTGCGAGTTTTCGTGGATAAAGATGATCATAAAACACCGGGTGCTAAATTTTATCACTGGGAACTTAGGGGTGTACCAATACGCATTGAAATCGGCCCGCGTGATTTGGAAAATAAACAGGTAATGCTTGCCATCAGAATTGAAAAAGGTAAAGAGGAAGTATTGTTCAATTCTCTTGTTGACCACACGGTTTCAGCGCTTGATAACATTCAAAAAGAATTGTTCAAGCGTGCACAAGAGAAAGTAAAAACATTATGGCATAAAGAAGAAAAATTGGCGTCTTTTGGTAAAAAAATGGAAAAAAATGGTGGTCTTTATCAAACTGGTTGGTGTCTTGCTCCTGCGTGTGAACAAGAACTTAAGAAGTACAAAGCTTCAACACGATGTCTGTTAGATGAAAAAACTTTTGATGTTTGTTTTCATTGTGACCAACCAAGTAAGACAGATGTACTTGTTGCAAAATCATATTGATTCATAACGATTAAAAAAAAGGGTCTGTTTAAGGCAGACCTTTTTAATCCTTGAGTAAAGCAGGTGCTTTGATAGAATAGACTGGTAAAGAGGTAAGAGTGTAAAAAAAGTATAATGAGGTTGCTGTGTCCCACCCCAGTTTGACTAAATTTGAAGCCTATCTTTTAACAGAGCGTCGTGTTTCACTAAACACGTTTGATGCATATAAACGCGATCTTGAACAATTTTTTATTTTTTTAAAATCGTGCAATATTGATGTATCTCATGCAAACGTTGATACCGTAAGACAGTTTTTAAAACATCTTACAGAACAAGAAGTAAGCGCGCGAACGCGGTCAAGAAAAATATCATCATTAAAGTCGTTTTTTACCTATGCAAGTAGGGTTCTGGGTCTTAAAAATATAGCACAAGAAATAATATTTCCCCGTATTAAAAAAAGACTTCCAGAATATCTTCAAGAAAATGAAGTAGAACGTTTATTAAAAACAGTGACGCAAGAAGCTGCGCGTGGGGACAAAGAACAACGTAATAAAATTATGCTTTATCTGTTGTATGTTTCTGGCATGCGTATTACTGAATTAACAACATTGAAAGTGACTGATATTCATTTTGATACAAGCTTGATTTCTGTAACAGGAAAAGGAGGCAAGGGACGTATGATACCGGTTCCAAGGCCTATGCTTGATTTTTTACACGAATATCTCAAAACTGCGTATCGTTCTTTTTTAGATGAAAAAAAATATAAAGGTAGTTACTTGTTTCCTGTAATGTATAAAGGAAAAATCAAACCGATTTCACGGCAATCGTTTTGGTTGATACTAAAAAAAATATGTGTCATTGCGGGAATTAAAAAATCTGTTTCACCACATAAACTGCGCCATTCGTTTGCTACACACATGCTAAAACGTGGAGCTGATTTGCGCTCTCTGCAGATGCTTTTGGGACATGAGAATCTTACAACGGTACAAATTTATACTCATGTAGAAACAAGTTATTTACGACAAGTTTATGATGCAAAACATCCGAGGGCATAAGTTTATTTCTTTATATTTCTGTATAAACCACTATACTTAATGGTACAACAACTAAGACTAAAAACTATTGGAACAAGGGTATAAAAATATGAAAGATACGTTCGTTGTTGAACAAAAACCGTTCATATCAATTCTTTCTTCTATGCAACCGATATGCAGTAAACGTACAACTGTTGCAACAACAAATTATATTTTGTTTCAACTTGGACACAAGGAATTGGTGTTAAAATGTACTGATTTAGAAATCAGTCTGCAGTGTAGCTACACACCAAAAGAACTACATGTTGGTGAACCGCGTTCAATATTAGTTTTTGGTAAGAGAATTTTTGATTTAGTTAAAGAACTAGAGGGCGATATTACCTGTACGATAACTAATAATCA
>JABSSP010000150.1 GCA_013213985.1 Candidatus Babelota bacterium
CCAAACATTTTACGCATTTACATTTACACACTGATTTTTCACTTCTTGACGGCGCTATAACCATTGAAAAATTAATTGACTTCGGTAAAAAACAAAAATTCAAATCCTTGGCCATAAGTGATCATGGAAATATTTTTGGTGCCGTAAAGTTTTTTAAACAATGTAAAAAAGCCGGCATGAAACCTATTTTAGGCATGGAGTCCTACTTTACTGAAGATGTAAACATCAAAAATGCCGACGATAAATATAATCATTTGTTGTTGATTGTGCAAAACGAAGTTGGTTATAAAAATTTATGTAAACTTATTTCATTTGCTTATCAAAAAGGTTTTTATTTTAAGCCACGCATTGATCGCGCTATTTTAGAAAAACATTCGCAAGGTTTAATCGCAACGTCAAGTTGTTTGGGTGGGCAAATTCCACAACTACTTATCAAGGATAAACAAGAAGAAGCTGAAAAAAAACTGCAATGGTTTTTGCAAATCTTTGGACCTGAACGTTTTTACCTTGAAGTGCAGCCAACTGATCAAGACGAACAAAAAGTTCTTAATAATAAACTCTATGAACTGAGTAAAACAAAGAACATTCCACTCGTTGCAACGGGCGATTGTCATTACGTCAGTCTTGATGATCATCAAGCGCATGAAGTCATGCTTTCAATTCAAACACACGGACAATTGAGCAATCCCAATCGCTATTCTTTTGGGAATTGCCGCACCTACATGCGAACCACCGAACAGATGCTTGAAGAATTTAAAGATCATCCTGAAGCTGTTTGGAATTCCGGTAAGATAGCAGACAGTTGTGATTTTGATTTTGCCACCGGCAAATTATTTTTCCCTAAATTTGAAATTCCACAAGAATACACGGCAGAAACTTTTTTTAAACATTTGTGCTACCAAGGTTTTGAAAAGTTAAAAAATACCGAACGAATTCCCCTCAATCAAGAAAAAAAATACAAAAAGCGTCTTGATTTAGAAATTGATTTAATTTCTAACATGGGTTTTGTCGGCTATTTTTTAATTGTCAGTGATTTTATCCGCTGGGCGCGAAAGTCCGGCATACCAGTCGGACCAGGACGAGGTTCTGCAGCGGGATCACTTGTTGCATGGTCATTAGAAATTACGAACATTGATCCACTCATATATAATCTGCTTTTTGAGCGTTTTTTAAATCCTGAACGGATGTCGATGCCCGATATTGATATCGACTTTTGTATTGAAGGTCGCGATACCGTTATTAATTACGTTCGTGATAAATATGGCCATGATAAAGTGTGCCAAATTATTACCTTTGGTACCATGATGGCAAAAGGAGTCATCAAAGACGTTGCACGCGTTTTAGGTTTTTCTTTTGAAGATTCAAACACCATTACACGATTAATTCCTGACCAACTAAAAATTACGCTTCATGAAGCAATTGAACAAGAACCACGACTCAAAGAATTGATTGAAAGCAATCCAAAAGCACAGCAACTTTTTAATATTGCCTTTCGGTTAGAGGGCATTACGCGGCACGCTTCAAAACATGCAGCAGGTATCGTCATCACACCAGAAGCTGTTGATGACATGTTGCCCGTGTACGTACCACCAAAAAGTACCGAGTTGGTCACGCAGTACGCAATGACCGAGCTAGAAGATTTAGGTTTTTTAAAAATAGATTTTCTTGGGCTTAAAAATCTGACCCTTATTGACCGTGCAGTAAAATTAATTAAAAAAAATCACACTATCGATATTGATGTTGATAAACTTCCGCTTGATGATGAAAAAACATTTGCACTCTTGTGTGATGGAAAAACGTCTGGTGTGTTTCAACTTGAATCAAGCGGCATTAAAGAAGTATTACGCAAACTGCATCCAGAAAAATTCGAAGATATTATTGCGGTCAACGCACTCTATCGGCCAGGGCCACTCGGCTCAGGAATGGTTGACGATTTTATTGAACGCAAACATGGGCGACAAAAAATAACTCTTCTTATCGATGAATTAAAACCAATTTTACAAGAAACGTATGGCGTCATTGTGTATCAAGAACAGGTGATGAAAGTTGCGTCTACTATCGCTGGTTATTCTTTAGGTGAAGCTGATATTTTACGTCGTGCAATGGGTAAGAAAAAAGTAGAAGTAATGGCAGAACAGCGCACATTATTTTTACAAAAATCAAAAGACAAAGGTTTTGATGAAAAAAAATCAGGGCAACTATTTGATTTAATGGCCTACTTCGCTGGATACGGTTTTAATAAATCTCACTCGGCTGCGTATGCAATGATCGCGTATCAAACCGCCTATTTAAAAGCAAATTACCCTGCTGAATTTATGTCATGCCTTATTTCATTAGAAACGGGCAACGCGGATAAAATGTCTTTTTATTTGCAAGAAGCTAAAGACATGGGTATAAAAATTCTGCCTCCCGATATTAACACCTCAAAAGTTGATTTTAGCGTTGTTGATGGGAATATTTTATTCGGACTACATGGCATTAAAAATGTAGGCAAAGCTGCACTTGAAAATATTCTTGCCGAACGAGAAAAAAAAGGTCCTTTTGCCGATCTGTTTAATTTTTGCAAACGCATTGACTTGCGCCTTTCAAACAAACGAGTAAAAGAAAATTTGATTGCTGCAGGTGCATTCGATTTACTGCCAGGAAACCGCGCACAAAAAACTGAAGAATTACAACGCGTTATTGGTTTTGCAATCGAAAGAAAACAGGCCGAACTGACCGGACAAATGGACTTGTTTGGATTAAATAGGAAGAAAAATAAAGAAGATGATCTGTATGCCTATCAACCGCGTAAAGAATGGTCAGAAAGAGAAAAGCTCGAAAAAGAAAAAGAAGTTGTTGGTTTTTATTTGAGTTCACATCCACTCGAAAGTCATCGCAAACAACTTGCGCAGTTTGGTTGCATGCCATTTGATGTAGCATTAGAACGATCACACAACACGAACAGTCAACAAGAATTTGTCACTATCAGTTGTGGCCTTTTAAAAAATAGAAAAGACATTTTAACCAAAAAAGGCGACCGCATGTCTTTTGTGCAGCTTGAAGATACTCAATCAGAAGCTGAAATAATTTTATTTCCACGACTATTTAAAAAAGTAGAAGTGTGGCTCGATGAATACAATGTCTTCTTAGTGCGCGGTAGTGTTGATTTTGCTTCAACTCAAAAATGTAAAATACTCGCGAATGTATTTATTCCACTCGAATTAGTTTTCCAAGAATGGCCATCAATTCAATCCGCAACGTGTGTCATGCCAAGCACTCTAGAAGAAAACGTTATACAAGAAATCAAAGAACTACTTTCATCTGGCCGAACTCCCCTTTCATTTCGTTTCACTGAAAATGGCAAAAATCTTGAACTCAAAACTAAAAAAAAAATTAGCCTTGATAATGAATTTAATCAGTTCCTTGATGAACATGACATTAAACTCGAGTGTAAATTATAAAAAAATCATTCCTGATTTTTACCTTCATCAATATATTGACACGAAAGCAAATAATATTCTTCATTAAGTGCTTCTAACTCAGAAAGAAACGCTTGCAATATACTTCCTTCATTACGTGCCACGTACCAATCAAGAATAATTTTAATATGATCTAATACTTTTCTATCAAGTGAAGTGCATGTTGAGACCATAGCTAAAATTAACCGTCTACGCGCATTAATTTCTTTTTGGGGGATGCTTTCATCTTTTTTTACAGTTGAAAGCAATTCTGATGCATCGTCATATTTTTGACCATCAACAAAGAGATCAAATAGCCGATATTTCATTTCTTGTTCGCGCAGTGAAAGATTCAATGATTCATACCAATTGATGAGTGTTGTTATATATTTTTCTGTTTCAGGACCAATTAAAAGAAGATGTTCATAAACCGCCGCTGCTTGTAGCACCCGCCCTTCTTTATGATAACGCCATGCAGCATCTTCATATTTAGTAATTGCAGTATGATCTTTAAAGGCAAGCAAAATATCACCCTCTAGCTGTGTAGCAAACGCAGTGTCATCAAGTGAGTGTGATAAAAGGCGATAGACACCAAGCGCACGTTCTTTTTCACCACGTGAAATAACATCAGCTAATTTGAACCATGCAACGGTATATTTATCAGACGGTATATGCTTCATTAACTCGTTCCCCTCATAATCGTACTATAACATATGATTCTGTTTTTTATATGATTCTGTTTTTTCTTGTTACAGACGTTCCCAATAAAACCCCTATTGAACACACAAATTGTAGCACATGAACAAAAAACATCTAAGTTTAATTTTCATGGCCCTCTACTAATCAATCATGTCCGTACGGGAAAATCAACAAATCAATAGTAAACAGGTCGTTTAATAGCCTAAATCTATCACAAAACAAAAATATTGTTATGCACAATAATCACCAACCATTGCATTGATAGATAAAAAAAGATTACTATAACTTTTAAGAAAGGGGAAATCATGAAAAAAATTGCACCTACTTTATTATTCTTTTCATTCAATATTATGTACTCAGGGCAATTTCCCGAGCACCCAGCTGTACATGCAGCACGCGTAGGAGAAGCAGAACAACTACAAGAACAACTCGATTTAGGCGTAAATCCTGATATGGCTGACCAAGTAGGCACTACACTTTTACTTTATGGGATTAATGCTGGTCGCCTGCACATTGTACAAATTGTTTTAGATGCCGGTGCTGATCCTGTACTTGGTGACAACGATGCAGCCGATACACCATTAGAACGAGCAGAAAGCTATGAGTACGATGAAATTGCAAACTTGGTACGGCAATATATTGCAATGCGAGAAGATGAGTGAAAAATGGTGCCGGGAATCGGAATCGAACCAACGACGCTGAGCTCTTCAAGCTCACGCTCTACCACTGAGC
>JABSSP010000151.1 GCA_013213985.1 Candidatus Babelota bacterium
ATAGTCCCAAAACTTATAGCCATCACCGAACAAATTGCTCAAGATGAACCGAACCTAAAAGAAGAAGCAAAAAAAGTAAATCTCATACTTCAGGAAATGACGCTCAATGAAGAACAGGACGTTGCTTTATCTCCTGCGCGCGAGTTAGCACCACAACCAGTTCAAATATTTAAGCCAAAAAAATCAACGAGTATTATTAGTAAGGCTAGTTGTTTATATGTGCCCCTTGCTGGTGTTGTCGGTTTTATTGTATATGCATTAATATCGGGTCTTAAAAGATAGAAAGTATTTCTACTATCTTAATAAAAAGCTTTGTATCATTTTGGTATAAAGCTTTTTATAATTTTAAATATAAACAATTCATTGACTTATATCACTTAATTTTGTTATATTTTTAACGTATCGAACACCTTATCAGGAGACGCGTTATGAAAAATATAATAATTTTTTTTTTACTACCCTGACGCTTCCCTGATAGCAAAGAAGGTAAATATTGAAAAAGAGGCTAAAATTAAGGAAAAAGTATGAAAGCAATTATAAAAGCAACTTTATTTACATTGTTCGCAATTGCGACAGTGCACGTGCATGGCGCACAAAGAGCTGCAGCAAAACAATTGAAAGAAGCTACGAATTTAATAGAAAGCAATCCTGCCAAAGCACAAAAACTGATCGCAACAGCTCTGCGAAATATTGCTAAAATTAAAGGTTCTGCTCAATAACAACAACTGCAAGCACAGGCTCAACAATTACAAGCGCAACTAGCTAAACCTATTGTTAAACCTGTCGTTAGACCGACTGCAAAACCGGTACAAAAACCTGCACCGGTACAAAAACCTGCGGTTAAAATAGAAGATCCTGCCTCACAAGCAGCGATTCTTTTAAATAAGATTCAATCAGAGGGGAAGATATCCCAAGCTGATGAAATTGCACTTAGAGGCTTGATACAACTACTGTATAAAACTGGAAATGATACGCAAGCCCATAACATAGAGGAGATTCTTTACCAAGAAGAAGTAAAAAGAAAAGAACAACAAGCAGAACAACAAGCAGAACAACAAGAGGCAGAAGATGCTTTGATAGCGGCTGCAATGCAACAAGAGGCAGAAGATGCTTTGATGGCGGCGGCTGCAATACAACAAGAAGAACAGGAATTAAAGTTAACTAAAGAAGATATGCGTCAACACGAAGAAGCCTTAGCTCAAATCAAAAGAAAACGACAGGCAAAGGCTGAGGCGGAACACCGTAGACAACAAGAGGCAGTAGATAATGGGACTATAAAAGATCTTAGCCCTATCGTTAAAAAACAAAAATCAGCAAGCTGCGGGTTTCATGCCGCAAAAAATGCAAAATATATACTTGAATGGCTTAATGCAAGAGACATAATAGATTCATTTATCAACCCAGTAACGAAAACACGGGATATGAATCTTATTACCGACAACAGGAATACCTGGCTTGCAACAAGTGGTCCTGATCTCGGCCAATGTAGATTAACCGATCTTAATTTAGATGAAATTAAAGATAGGGCAGCAAAACTGAAAATCAATCCCCAACAATTTAATATCATACAGGATATGAGCTTGCCCCTTGAGGGATATAAAAACCGTGAAGAAGAAATTTATAAACTTGCTGATTTTATAGAAAAAATTGGAAAGGGACAACCAACCTTTCATGCTTTTATTGTTGGTAGTATGCGAATGATCCTTGAGCGGGGAACTCATGGACATTGGATAGCTATAGTGGTCGATTTTAACCCTGATACTGGCGTCACGTACTACGTTGCTGATTCACTGGGAGAAGACATTCCGAAACGGAGACGGTGGGTTGAAGCTCTCAAACGAATACTAAACCGTGACCCATTAAAGCTCAGAAATGAAATGCAACTTTTAATAAGCAATATTCCAACCTTACTAAGTACCGCAAATACCCTTATGATGGAGCAAGAAAACTATGCCAGTGCTTTAGCACACATTAATATGGCCATTAATGCTATAAAAGAACATAACTTGCCTCTCACTGAAGAACTTAATATAATATTGACACAGATCACGTTCCTACTTGAGATTATTGATAACATTGAGAATAAGGAATTGTCTGAAGATCTACGTTTAGTACGTGTAAACCTTGAAGGAATAACAAAAAAGCTCCAAAGTCCACAACAACAAGTTGCCCCAGCAGTTCAAGTAGTTCGACCGCTTGTATCACGTCAACAACCGGATGAAATGATCAATCAAATTCGAGCTGATCTGAAAAAAGGCGTACAACGGAAAACTGAGGAACAAGGAGAGACAGAAGAGCGAGAAAAAGCAGCACAAAGACAACAAATAAAAGAATTACTTGCTGCTGGACTAACTAAAGAAGATATACAACAACAAATAAAAGCAGCAGAGGACCTCGAACTACAAAGAAAAGCATTAGAAAGTTATCAATAAACTGCAATCTAGAAGAAGATCTATGAAAAGGACGCGCTTTCTAAGTGCGTTCTTGTCCTTTATACTTTCATATAGTCGAATGGGCGGTTCAATTTCAACAAATCTATCAAAATATGATTTTTTCAAAACTTACTACAAAGAAATTAATACTATAATATATTGATTTTTTAAGCATAGTTTTAATAATATATAAAGTAGATATTATACTTATTTAGGAGAAAATAATGAAAAATCAAATAAAATTAACCCTATTTTTTACATTCCTACTGGGAGCCAGTCAATCTATTCAGGGAGCTTTTGCAGCTGTTTACCCTAAACCACGTCATAAGCCAACAATAATCAACCTCAGCCATAAAGTCATAAAACAAATAGGAAGTACTTGCGGATTTCATGCAACAAAAAATGCAAGATTCATTCTTGAGTGGCTTGCTGCAAAACACCTTATTGAAGCTTTACCCGTAAGTATAGGCAAAAGGCTATTAGCAAAAAACTTAGAAAGAGAGACGAGAGACGAAAATTTTAAAAAAACCATTGA
>JABSSP010000152.1 GCA_013213985.1 Candidatus Babelota bacterium
TCAAAACTATTTTTTAAAAATAAAAAAAGTTATCCGCACATTAATGCGTTTGTTTTGGGATCGTAATCTCTAAATTATTTTTATTGTATCGTACAACATTCTTTGTTAGTTGCCCTTTGTTCTGCGCGCAAGTCGTTTAATATTTTATTTTTTTCCTCAAAAACATGCGGGGCGTAATGCCTACGGTTGTCCTTTAAATACTGTACTGCATCATTATAACCACGTGGTGCTCGTGTTAAACTATAATATTCAATCAAATTTATAATTCGCTCTTCATAAAAATCTTTTTCTTTTTGAGCAGACATACAAGACTGCATATTAAAAACCATTAAAGCCAATGACAACAAAAATATTTTTTTCATACTATTTCTCCTTTCATTACAAAATTTATCATAAAATTAAAGAAAGCTGAACAAAAACAAATATCTCAAATAAATTGTTATCTAATCTTTTTACTAAGCTATTTATAGGAATCCTTGCACAACTTGACAGCATTTAAATGGACTGCTACGATTACGACGAAGTTAACCATCTATACAAAAAAAAATATATGGTTATCAAAATGTCCCTAAATGAACGATACATCCACGTATTGTTCACCCCCCTAACCCTTCAGCTTTTTTTTTAAGTTGAAGGGCTTTTTTTATTATTTTTATCATACTTTTTAATGCTCGTTCGACAGGAACCCTTCCGTCTTCGTTAAAACTTCGCCGGACAGGTCGACAAGCCCTTCGATACGCTTCGCTACTCAGGATGCACTCCCAGACTACGCCAAGACTACGATGCGCAGGCAGGGCGAACGGATTTATTTTTCCTGCTATTTTTTTTGCTTGGCAAGTTGATAACATGACAACGTACAACGCGCTTGGAAAATTCCCTCATCAACATTCGTTAAAACAAATTGTGAACAACCGCACAGTTGGTGCGATGCATTAATTTTTTTAAAAAATGCTTTAATTTGATCCATGGTGCCACGCACATCAATTGCAATATTTTTCTGTGCATACCACTCTTTTTTACATATGCCATCGTCGGTACATGAATTAAGCGCAACGCCTGCAACTTTTGCCTGTTTTATTATTACATTAAAATTGTTGCCTGCACTCGGCATGTCATATTCTCTAAATTTCAAACGTAAATCTTTGATAACTTTTTTAAGCCGTTCAACTTCACCTTCTGATTTATGTAAAAGGTCTAGTTGATTTTCTATATTCTTTTTTTTCAATCGATATGTATCAGTAGAACTTTCTAACCTAAAATAAATAAAGGTCAACCAAAAAATCACAATCGAAAGTGGAATTAAAAACGCAAACAACCACCGTTTCCACGGTTTCATCTGCGCAAGCACAACATAATATTTATTGCCGCGAGGGATAAAATACATTTTACTCTCTCCTTCTTTGTAAGTAAGTCTTTTACATCAACTATAACGAAAGACCATCTCATAACGCAAAAGTAGCTCTAGGTCGGTTGTTTTTATACCTTCATGGTGTACAATTAACTACCCAATATAACATTTAGTCTAAATAGAAATAATGGAAACCAAACAATGTACTTATTTCGTAAAAACAGCGTTTTTTTCACTGTTGACACTCGCGGTTCTATGCATTCATACCCAGTCCTACACCGCACAGAAGCAACAAAAAAAAATTGTAAAAACACCTATAAGAAAAAAAAGAAAAAAGGAACCAACGAAACTCCACGCTTTAATCAAAAAGTGACAAGCCTCATTTACTTTGCTCAAGGTGACGGAAACACAAAATTACAACTATCAGATGACTACTTTGAAACAGATAAAAAAATCTATTTTGACTCAAATTTGACCCCTTCGGGGGTGGGTGGAGGTTATCACTTGGCAATACCTGCAGAATCGTAGGCTACATAAAAATAATTTCGATCCTAAAAATACCTTTATGAAGGCAATTATTAGTATTTCTTTCTACTTATATTGATTTACAACTAGAAATTTTAATAGAATAATATTAGGTTATTTTATCAAAGTATTAAATATTAAGGATGTGACAATGAAGAGAATTAATCGAACTATAGCAAAATTATCACTGATATTCGGATTATTTATCTCATTTTTTGCCCAGGGTGCTGCCGCCAGGGTAATGCCACAAGAAAGTGCATTTGAAAGAACAAGGAGAATTAGTTTACAAGAAGAAGAACTAAGACGCCAACAAGATAAAGAATTTAATAAACAAATTCAACTAGCGATCGCACAAAGCATGCTGGAACAACACCGTTTGCAGCCTGCCCCCTCTTTTGACCGCCATAAAGCATTTAAAAAAATAATAAAACTAACAACAGAAATGGGACAAAA
>JABSSP010000153.1 GCA_013213985.1 Candidatus Babelota bacterium
TCGCCTTGTTCCGCATCTTGTTACCCCAAATAATAATTCAGAATTCATGCCACTCTGGTTTGGTAACATATCACGCCAAGCAGAAGAAAATACTGAATTTGCTGAACTACAACCTTCACTTGGATGGAACGCAATAGAAAATAATTGTTCGCACTTAGGCCTAGAAATACGCGCTTCTATTCCAACAGGCAACAGACCAAAAGCACGATTTCTTTTTGAACCTATTATTGGCAATGGCGGCCATTGGGAATTAGGTACAGGTATTAATGCAAGTTATTTGATAATTCAAAACGAATGTAGAGACCAGTCAATAAGTATTTATGGAAATGTACACATCACACATTTATTTACTACAAAACAAACTCGTTCATTTGATTTATGTAATGGTGCAAATAGTCGTTATATGCTTGCAATAAAAATGGGACAGCCGGTCACGAATCTACTTGCAGGTGAAGAAGATGGAACTGATCTTGCACCACCTTCAAAACAATTTCAAGGATGCTTTAACCCGGTTATTAATCTTACTACATTCGATGTACATGTAAGTGTTGACTGGCAACTTGATTGCGCATTTTTATTTCATTGGCGCTGGGGACATTTAAATGTTGAACTCGGCTACAATTACTGGAAAAGAAGTTGTGAAAAGATTTCATTGACCGATTGTGGCACTCCTCTTGATAGCGGTGATATGTGGTCATTAAAAGGTGATGCATTCGTGTACGGATTTATTCCTGACAACAATATGTTTGATGAAGAATTAAGAAACATGCCCATTCCTTTAAGTACGTCACAAAACTGCGCAACTATTCATGCAGGCACAAACAGACCAATTGGTGCAGAACCTGTTTCTGCTGATGCTAGAAATCCTGGTGTTGATAATCCCGCCTTTTCTTTTTTTGATGCAAACACGCCCATTACCTATGCACCGCTGATAATGAGTCTAAACAATACCACACAACGAACATCAAAAGATCCTCTTTGTTTAAACCGGTCACACATTAATCTTGCAAGTGCTGCAACACGCTCACACTCGCACAAAATTTTTATTAATGCTGGCCATACATGGGCAAATGGTGTGTGTAGTTTAATTCCATTTTTAACCATTGGTGGCATGATTGAATTTGGCCCTAAAATAAAATGCGGAAAAACTACTGGCCTTACATGCGGTCTTAGCAGTCTTTCACAAATTGGCATCTGGCTCAAAAGTGGTTTTTCTTTTTGACGAAAAAGATCGACCCTCAGCTGAGAATCGATCTTTTTTGTTAAATCATAATTTTGTAAATCAGGTTTTACTTAGTTCTTTTTAATTGAATATAATCAACAACCTGATTAATGTCTGTTAATTGTTCAGCATCTACATCATCAATTTCAATGCCAAATTTACTTTCAAGCTCTAGAATGATTTCTACCATATCAAGAGAATCTGCACCAAGGTTTTCAAAAGTAGATGCCTTTGCAGTTGCATTTTTGTCGGTATTTAATTTTTCTGCAACAACCGCCACCACCTCGTTGTAGGTATCTCCCCTATCAAACGTCATCTTTCGTCACTCCGTCATTGTTTTTTCTTCTATCAGGGATTTAAGTTTATCTATATCCGCTCGATTATTGATCACAATACTAAGCTTATCAGGATAACGTTCTTTAATTAAGTCAACAAGTGTTTGACCTGGACCAATAGCAACAAATAAATCACAGGCTTTTAATTTGTCTACAACTTTTTTCCACTGAATTGGTTCATGCAAAGCTCGTACTACTGCATCAGTAACTTGTTCACTTTTTTTAATTACTTTTGCATCAACACCGCTCATAACTGGAATGGAAAGATCTTTTAAATCAACCTTGGGTAAATATATTTTAAAACTATTAACCACCGGCTCCATAATTTCAGAATGCAACCCAAATGCAGTATCAACGTACTCCATTTTTACACCCTCTTCTTGCAACGCAAGATCATAAAGCGCTTTTATTGCTTGCGTATGACCAGAGACAATAAAATTTGATTTATCAATAAAAATTGCGATATCAGCGCAATGTTCTTTGGTGCTTACTTGCGTACATATTTTCTGTAATACAGATGATGACAAGCCAAAAATATGAATCAATTGTACATCAACACCATCTAAGAGTTCTTGATAAAAAGTTGCATACTTGCTGAGCATATAAAGACCGTCAGGAAAACTGAGTCCCTGCGCTGCAAACAATGCTGCATACTCACCATCGTTGTATCCCGCAATCACGTCAGGAGTAATTCCCTCTTCTTTTAAAAGAGAAAATATCGACGCGCTTACTAAAAAAAGCGATGGAAATGCATTTTCCATTTTTGAAAGTTCTGCATCTGAAGATGCAAAACATAATTTTACAAAATTATTATCAAGACAATGTGAAGCCTGTTCAAAATATTCTTGAACAACACGAGACTCATCATATAACTCTTTGCCCATCCCGACGAACTGACTACCATATCCTGGAAAAAGAAAACAAACTTTCATAAGACCCTCATGTTATTGTGTACTTATTTTGTTCTATTCGTGCGTAGCCTTTTCGTCTATGTACTCTATTAAACGATGCAACCTCTTAACACTCTCGTCTTTTGACAGTATTGAAAGAAGATCAAAGACACCAGGTCCTGAACTTTTACCCGTAAGTGCAATACGAATCGGTTGAGCAATATCAACCAACTTGCATGAAAATTGATCACTTACTTTTTTAATACGATCACGCACTGGCTCATCACCCATCAACACTAATTCCTTTACGATAGCTTCCAAATGACTACGCGTGTTCATTGTAATCCATTTGTTAACGTCATCGATAGAATATGGCGTTGAACCATCGTATAATGCCTTTATATCGTCGGCAATATTGAGCAATGTTGTTGCGCGTGGTTTATATAAATCAATCAAAGCAAGTACTTGTTCATCACTCCAGTCTTTTAACTCAAGTCTAAACATATCTCGAACATCAAGAATTGCCTTTAAAAGATCTTTGCTCAACATATCTTTTATATATACACCATTTACCCAGCCAAGTTTTTCCATATCAAATACCGCACCCTTTTTACCAACGTGGTCTAACGAAAAATACGTAATAAGTTCATCCCGAGTGAAAATTTCTTGATCACCGTGTGACCACCCGAGACGGACAAGATAATTTACTAATGCGTCTGGCAAATATCCCTGATCTTTATAATCAAGCACAGCCGTTGCAGCATCACGCTTACTTAAGCGTCCCCCTTCAGGATTTAAAATCAATGGAAGATGCGAAAATTCAGGTGTGTCGTATCCCAATGCTTGGTATAATAAAATTTGTTTTGGTGTGTTGGACAAATGATCTTCGCCACGAATAACGTGTGTAATATCCATTGCATCATCATCAACAACAACAACAAAATTATAAACCGGACGTTCATCAGAACGAGCAATAATAAAGTCGTCTAGCTGACTGGCAGGAAAGGATACTCTACCGCGTATAAGATCATGAAATGCAACTTTTTGCAAACCATCCGGCAATTTAAAACGTACGACTCCTTGTCCGTTAGCATTGTTTTTTTGTATAAGACAATGGCGATCATACTTAATATATGTTGCACCGTCGGGCAATATTACCGCACAGCGGGTGTTAATTTCTTCTTCAGAGCAATAACAATAATATGCTTTTCCTTGCTCAATTAAAGAATCAATAAGTTCTTTGTGTATTTCAAATCGTTGCGATTGATACATCACCGGTTCGTCAGAACGTATCTCCGTCCATGCAAGTGCTTCAAGAATTTCTTCGGTATATTTATTTTCAGAACGTTGCATGTCAGTATCTTCAATGCGGACAAGAAAGGTTCCCCCTTTGTTTCTTGCAAACAACCAATTAAAAAGAGCAGTCCGTAATCCACCGATATGTAAATATCCGGTTGGCGATGGAGCAAACCTCACGCGAACAGATTTATTGTTTTTTCCTGTTTTGTTCATTGTTGCTCCCCATGATCATAACTTGATAATGTACTAACAAAAAATTACTTATGAAATCATTTGCAACATTTCTTGAGCCTTTTGTGCCCAAGGAGACATTGACTCTTGATCAGTTTGAGATTCTACCAAGGCAATCAACAATGCCTGAGCTGCTTGGGTATCACCATTAGAACGATAGTATGAACCTAAATAAAAACGTGCCATATCACTATTGGTGTTTTCTTTGTCTTGAATAAGTGCACGTAGTTGTGTAACTCCGTCTTGGCGAATTTGTTCTTGTGTGCTGTCAAGCATCATCAGAGCGAATTTAGTTTTATACACAAAATATAAGGGAGACGACGTTGATATTTCATGCATGGCTTTTTTCATAACATCAATTGCTTCATCGTGTTTGTTTTGCCACACAAGCGATTCTGCCTTGAGTACTAACAAATAAGGACCAAAAGTAGAAGAAGCATGACGCTCATACGACGCATCAACTAATCGTTCTAAGTTCGGCCATGCAGTTTCAACGCCACCAATACCGCGTTGATATTCGTCAATTGCCTCTGCATACACTCGTTGTGCAACTTGTTCTTTTTCAACCGTACGTGAACGATACCAATATGCTGCCCCACCAAGAGCAATAACTGCCAACACTCCTAACCAAACATTATTGGAAATATCGGAAAAAAATGATTTAATTGAATCAAATGACTGATTTACTGGATTAGCTTGATTGTGTTGTGCCATCTGTTATACTCCGTTTCAATCTAAAAATACTTATAAGAACTCGCGGTTTTCATTTTAACTCAATTCCTTAGTAAGCGCAAAATTCAGTGTTGTCTAAAGCCAAAAATAGATCGTAGCTTTTGAGAAACAACCATAGTAACGCCACTTCGTTTTTCAGCAAGTGCAGCAACTTGTTCATTAAAAAGTTTCACAAATTTTTCTTCTTCTATCTGATGTGCAAAAATAAGAGCCTGCTCAATGGCAGCCGCATTAGAACATCCATGCGCGACAATAAAAGGATAATTTAATCCTAACAAAAGTGCGCCACCCTTTTTAGCATAATCAGTTTTTCTTTTTAATTTGTTAAAAATAGTCGAACCTAAATAAAAATATAATTTGCTTAGCCAAGAACTTGATGTTTCCTTTTTTAACCAGTGAGAAATAGCTCCGGTGGCTCCTTGTAATGCTTTGAGTAAAATGTTTCCCACAAAACCATCACACACCAAAACATCTGCATCACAACTAAAAATGTCACGTGATTCAATATTACCAATAAAATTAAGATGTGATTTTTCTAATAAGATATAGGCTTGTTTTACAAGCGATGACCCTTTATACGGTTCGGAACCATTAGAAAGAAGCGCTATGCGGGGCGACTCAATATTTTTCACCATGTGTACATAGACGTGCCCCATTTGCGCAAATTGTTCTAAATAAGCTGGTTTTGAATCTGTGTTAGCGCCAAGGTCTATACAAAAAATTGAACCATTATTCGTTGGAATAAAATCACCGATTGCTGGACGCATGACGCGTGGCGCCCTACCCAAAATAAGCGTACCAGCTACAAGAGCTGCGCCTGAATTTCCGGCAGAAACAACTGCACTCGCCTTACCATCAGCAACGGCTTGAACCGCTTTGACGAGCGACGAATCTTTTTTCTTAAGTACACTTTTGCTTGGTTCTTGCCCCATGTCTATTTCATCAGAACAATGAACAACCGTAAGTGGAAGAGAAGTCCAATCTGGACACATTTGATAGAGAAGTGGAACGATTTGATCTTCGTCCCCAAATAATTGAATAGATATATTTTGCTTTGCAGCAGCAATAGCGCCCTGAACTGCGGTACGCGGTGCAAAATCACCGCCCATTGCGTCGAGCGCTATCATAATAATTTCCTAATCAAGCGATATACCCCCCAATCGCTAGCTACTTAGACTCGTCCACTGCAGGAGCAGCTTCTGGCGCTTGTTGTCCAAGCCGTGCTGATTTAGCACTCTTGGCTTCCGAACGCTTACCTGCACGTTCAGCCTTAGTAGTCAATATTTTAATTCCCTTGTAAAATCCACACCCCTTGCACACAGTATGTGGCATAAGTGCTTCTTGGCAATTTTTGCATTCGGTAATGGCTTGTATTTTTAGCCCCTTATTTGCAAATCTTTTGTCCCTACGCGAGCGGGAGCGTTTTCGTTTTGGTACTGGCATGACAACCCTTTGGATTCAACTTGTTAACAACATTATATTCTTAATAAAAGAGGTGAAAAATGCTTGCTTAAAGGCCATTTAGGGAAAAAAAAGCATTTAAACCTACAAGCTTCAACTCAATCTACAGTGATAATTCCTGAAAAAATTGCTAAGAACGCACAATCTATATAAGAAATAATACAAAATTTAAACAAAAAAAGCAAAATAAAGCAAGGGTTATTGGGCAACCCATAGTCCAGATATTGTCTGTTCAATACGTCCGCTCAGCTGCAAATCAAACAGATGTACCTGTACCTGGGCAAGACTTAACCCACTTTTGACCATAATATCGTCAATATTTGTCGGCTGATCACAGTAATCAACAATTTTGTCTTCGACCGTGATGAGAGTTTTTTTGGTTTTCTGAGCAATCATCCTATCAGTCCTACCAATTGGTATTTGCTGATTTTTTTCAATTTTGGTCGGCACTTTCACATTATTTTTCTTTTGAGTAACAACCTGTTCTCCAAGTGCCTGCAGTATATCTTGTGCACCTTGCACCAATAAAGCCCCTTGCTGAATAAGCATGTGACATCCAGCACTCAACTCATCTTCAATCGACCCTGGAAGAGCAAAAACATCTCGTCCTTGTTCGAGAGCGCAATAAGCCGTAATGAGCGCACCACTTTTTTTGGCTGCCTGAACCACAAAACACCCATGACTTAACCCTGAAATAATCCGATTTCGGGTGGGGAAATTTCCTGGGTGAGGATCAGTAGTAAGAGGAAAACTACTCAAAAGTGTGCCTCCCGATTCTTTTATTGATTCAAATAATTTTTCATTTGCTGCCGGATATGGCCGCAATAAACCAGAACCCAATACTACAACTGTTTTACCTCCTGCCACTAACGTACTAGTATGAGCCATAGTATCAGCGCCATACGCACCTCCGCTTATAATGGTCCATCCATAAGCAACTAAATCCGGCACTACATGTGCAATAGTGCGCTGAGCATAACTCCCGGCTTTGCGAGCACCTACAATGGCGACGGTTTTATGATCAGAAGGGGGTGCCCCCTGCCAGTACAA
>JABSSP010000154.1 GCA_013213985.1 Candidatus Babelota bacterium
ACAATTTTGGTCGATGATGGTGCGGATGTCTTTATTTCTTTCCCAATGAAATATGAGGTATTTTTCTAGGAGCGTATTGAGTTTCGTGCTTGATGTTAACTCTGGTTCTCTTACGCCTTTGTTTGGCTCTCGTCCAAGATAGGGGCCCGGTTCTGATTGGTTTGGCTTGTTAGAATCACCAAAATGAGAAAAGTCTGGATCTTGACGATGATTAGAAGATGGTTTGTGCATGTTGTAAGCAAGATCAGCTTGTGATCCAGATTCTATCCACGTTGGTTTTGATTCGTCAGTTGCTTTCCATGCTCCAAATCCAGCCAAGATTTTGGTTGCTGCGCGCATACGCATTGGGGATGCGATAGAGAATGAAAACAAGTTCAGTAATGAAAATAAAAATAATTGTTTTTTCATCTTGCTTGGTCTTAAGTTAAAATGTTTTATGTATATTAAGAAAAAAATTATATAGGTTGCATTTTTCAAGAAATGATAATGCAACCTATATATCAAAATTAATTGATTCTATTAAACTCCAGAAGGTCCAGTGGGGCTGCCTCCATTTCCACCATTACTGCCAGCTATTATTGCTATTACGAAGCCAGCGGCTGCTCCAACAGTAGCGACTACACTTCCTTCAGCTACTCGAGTCCAACTAAAACTACCATCTTCTTTGACTTTCATGGTATTTGTAGATTTACGAGCAGAGTCAAAATCTTTTTGGGTAAACTTATGCTGTGTCATATCTTTTGAATCTTTATGACGTTGCCCTAATGATGATTTTGCCTTGGTCACAAGTCCTTTAAGATCACGTGGCGTAAAATCGTAAGTCAGTGTTGCAAGGTTATCAAGCATTGGTGCATGTAGTTCTTTATCGAAACAAGAAGATTGTTCAAAGTAGTGCATTAAAATAGCCAGTCTGCTTTCTTTGTCTGGTATTGTAAATTCAACTGCCTGAAACGGTTCTTTGGTAAAAAAATTATCAATTTCTTCACCGGGTTCGTAGGTGGCTGCAATGACTAATATCTTTGTATTTTCATCTTCTTTCATAATTTCATCGGATAATGTACTTATAAACTCACGCATATCACTTGACTGATAATTTTTCTTACCTATCTTGTGAATATTATCAATAAAAATGATAATATATTTATGATGTATTTCTACACAGTCTCTCGCATGTTTAAAAATCCTTTTTATTTTGCTTCTACAATTACCTTGATATAGTAAATCTCCGGCATCAAAATGCATTGTATAACCATCTAATTCACCAGCAAGGGCTTGAGCAGAAAGGGTTTTACCGACTCCTCTTTGACCATGAAAGGTTAGACCTTGTGGAATACCCCATTCATTTTTAATTGCTGTAAATAGCATTTCAAGATCTTCCGATAGTTTACCTTTCAAACTATCGCGGTTTGCATTAGTGAGTTTACAATGTGGTAGTGCTAAATCTTCCATAGTTGGCATTTCTTGTACTTTGCGCATTGGCATAATATTGCTGAAACTCATGGGTACCACCGCGAGTAATGCAGTTATTAAAAATGTTTGTTTTGCTGTGTTCATAAAGAACCCCTATCGATATAAAAGTGATATTAATTATTTTTTGTTTTTCTTTTTAGCTAAAAGGCTAATGATTATTATTGTTGCTACTGCTGCCAAAATAGTTGGCCCATATTCCATTAAAAAATCTTGTGTTGATTGTTTTGCTCCCTCCCACTGTTGTAGTACAATTTGTTTTCTGATTGGTTTAAAAGCAATCCACAAATCAGTTTGTGTTATTTGAGAATGATTCCTGCTATTTGCTGATTTTGCAGCATTGTTGATTACTTGTACTAAATCACCTCCTGAAAATCCATGTGATGTTAGAGCAAGTGTAGGAAGATTTATATTTTCTTCAACTAGATGTTTTTTAATATGAAATTCAAGGATTGCCTTCCTACTTTTATAATCAGGTATTGAAAGTGGAATTACATCTATTCGACGGTAGGGAAGATCTTTTGGAAAAACTTCAATATCTGTAGCGGTAGCTATAAATTTAATGCGTCTATGTTTATCTTGAATATCTGGAAGTGTTTCTCCTCCCAATATATTAAGGCCTGCATAATCCCTATATTGCCTGTCCTTTAAAAAGGCATAGTCAAGATCATCAACAAAAATAATTACAGATTTATTTTTACGTTGTGCTATATTTTTTGCTTTAGCTAAAGCATTTATGATGAGAGTGTTAATATATCGTCCATGAGTTGTATAACCTTCCGGTATAGGTTTTTCATAAATTTCTTTTACTGGAATACGTATTACTTCTAAACCGGATTCTCTGATAATTTCATTTACGAGTAGGGTTTTGCCAGTTCCTTTTTCACCAACTATCAAAATAGTTGCTCCCCCAAAAAAGGTATTGTTAGGAGAGCGTATAATCCACCCCAGATTAATGTCAAAATAATCAGGAAGCTTACCAACAAAGTTAGGAAGCGTCATTGAATTAAACTTTTTATTTGTTATATTCTCGGGTTCAGATTGTTGAACTGCTATGTCATTATTTTGTTTTTCACGTATTGGCATATCGTTCGCTTGTAGTGCTAATGGTGTAATAAGTACTATGCTTACTAATATTTTTTTCATAATTATTCCTTATATTTTAAATGTTATTCTTCTGTTTCTTCTTCATCATCTGGATACCTGATACCAATTCGAGTCCAGTCAATGGTTTCATCAATGCATGTTTGTTCTGGATGCTTAACTGAATCCCAAATAAGTGACACATCGCTTCCGCGCCAGGTACACCCGAATAATTTAGCAATATCAGCAATGGGTGCTTTTTCACTGGTATTTATGACAATGACAACTTCGGTTGGTTCGTGACGGCTGTAATAAATTCCCTGTTCAGCACTTTCTAAAGTAAATGCGATGTTTGCATTACTTATTAATTCCGTTATTTTTTTTATGATCCGATCTTTAGCAGTTTTGTCTTGCCTGTTTAAAACGAATCGTAACTTTATCATTTCCATGATGTGGTCCTAATCTATAATTTCGACAGAAAATGTATTCCATTCTGGTACATTTCCGGATTTTAAAACCTGCATGATGATTTCAAATAATGCATATTCTGGTGAGCTACTTGAAGCCTTGTATGGATTTTTTTTGCTGTCATGAGCTGTTACTGTTGTGCCATATCGCGATGTTTTTATTTCTATTTCAAAGTCTCTGAATCGAAGCCAGCGTAGAAAATCTTCTATATTGGGTAGCCAAATACCTTCTTTAATAACTTTTGGTGAGACTGATGTAGGGCCATTTGGATATGAACGACCTCCTATTATCCAAGTTTCATCTTCAAAGTAAAATGAACTACCTTCTAATATATAATCTAACTTGAATCCAGCCTTTAATAATTCTTCTGCGTCATGAGGATATATAGCCATACTTTGTTCTCCTATTAATTAATTGATATATCCAATTATTTTTACAATTAATCCAACTTTTCCTTTGTGTTTGCCTATGATCTTTCTTCCAAATTCATCTGCATCATATATCCATTCAAGATAATTATTGCCACTTGGTTCGAATACCTTATATTGAACTCCACCATGATTCGCTCGATCTTCTGCCCACCAAGCTTTAGTTTTTTGATCCCAGTATGCTTTAGTGGGGCGCCCTTTATATTCATATTTTAAGATATTTTTACCCTTTTTGTGTTTAGGGAATTTTTTGATATCAATTGGCTTGAGATCTTTTGCACTACCAAGATTATTACCATCTTTGAGGAGTGCCATTGCAGGCACTGCAATTTCAGTAATATCAGCAACGACCCCAGCAGTTGTTGTAATAGCTGCGCGTACCGCTTCGGCTTCGGCAATGTCGTTAGCAACAATTGCAATTGTATTACCGTTAATGCGT
>JABSSP010000155.1 GCA_013213985.1 Candidatus Babelota bacterium
AGGAAAAATTGATTGCTCTGCTGCAATGGATCATGTGCGTAAAATTATTTACACCGTGTATCAAACGCATACGCCAGAAAAGTTGGAGAAAGACGGTATTGATGTATTACAGGGCGCACCGGCATTTTTAAATGATCATCAACTTCAACTCAACGGTAAAACTATTTCTTTTGACAAATGCGTTGTTTGCACTGGCTCTTCACCATTTATTCCACCGATTGAAGGGTTGGAAAATATTTCTTATTTAACCAATCAAAACTTTTTCTCTTTAACAAAATTTCCTAAATCAATGTTAGTACTTGGTGGTGGCGCTATTGGGGCAGAATTGTCGTCAGCACTTAATCGCTTAGGTGTGCAAGTGACTATCATCGAGCGGGGGCCACGTATTTTGCCCTATGATGATGCAGAATTAGTAGGCATGATTTGTGATAAAATGATTTGTGAAGGCATAAATATTGAAACCAATATGACTGCAACACGAGCAAACCAACAAAATGGAAAAATAACATTGACTTGTCTTGATGATCGGTTGAGTGAAAAAAGTTTTACTGCGGATTCATTGTTAGTTGCAACTGGTAGAACACCAAATATTGAAGGTCTTGATTTGCAAAAGGCAGGAGTAAAAACTACACGCAAAGGAATTGTTATTGATGACACCATGTGCACAACAGCAAAAAATATTTACGCAGCAGGAGACGTTGCCGGACCTTACTTGTTTAGTCATATGGCGTGGCACCAGGCAAGTACCGCAGTGCGCAATGCCTTCATTCCGTTCTTTAAAAAAAAGTTACGGTATAACAATGTTTCATGGGTCGCGTTTACGGCGCCTGAATTTGCATCCGCAGGTTTGACCGAAGAGAAAGCGAGGAAAAAGTATGGCGACAACATTTGCGTGTATCGTCAGGAATATAAAAACCTCGACCGTGCAATGATCAGTCAGCGAACCTATGGCATGCTCAAATGCATTTGTGACAAACGAGGTTATATCATTGGCGTGCATATTTTAGGTGAACGTGCAGGAGAGATTATGCATGAGTTACAACTGGCTAAAACGAAAGGCATAAAACTTGCAGATATTCAATCTGTTATTCATTCCTATCCAACGTATTCTGAACTCATTTGGGCTGTCGCTAAAAAGGCCTACATTGACCGACTAGAAAAAAATATGTTTGTACGATTGGCCAAGAAATTTTTTGTGAAAAAATCATAAGTTTGACTTTAGTTATTCTTTATTGAGGGATTTGCTCCAGTAAATCATTTTATGTGGCGAGACCTGTGCTTTATCTCTTTCTTTCCAATCCCAGAGGAAGGTATATTCTCTGTGTTCTATAAAACCGAATTTACGCCACATAGGCTCGAATGTTGAGTATCCATCAGGCTTAAGGGGATGATCATTTGATTCATTAATTTTACAGAAATACATTGTATCAAATGTACTCATACTTTTAACGGTATTTTCAAAGTTTGTATACAGCAGTCTACCATATCCTTTTTTTCGATATTGTTTATCTAAAACCATATCTCCTAAGTAATATGCCGCTGAAACATTATGATTGGTGAATGGTTCAGCTGTTTCCGGGGTAGATTCATGCATCGCCTTGAATGGCATACCTATTGCAAGACCAATCAACTCTGTATCGTCAAATAAAAGAACTGCTACACCTTTTTGACTATTAGCATACTCTTGAAAATATGGGCTATATTCTTCGACAGTTCCGTCGCACAAATAGGGGTATTCATAAAAAACTTTGTTGCCAAGTTTAGCAATATCAGTAATAAAGGGTGTAATATCTTTGTTATGGAGAATTTTAAGTGAGATATTACTTTGAGCCGATAGAGGGCATAGAAATATAAAAATAAAGAGCAACGATCTCATACTGTGAAACATTAAGTTCCTTTATTTAGTTGTAAAGAGTTTAAATTATAAATCTAATATATCATTTCTTTAATTATTTGTTATCGATAAAAGAAAGGTTTCATATGTTCGGATAGCTAAAAAATTGTTTATGCGCAAAAAAAAAATAAGTTTTATTGGATTATTCTATCGGGGTAATTGGTAATAATGCCGTCTATGCCCAACTCCTTCATTTCCTGTATTTCTTGCGGATTATTAATGGTATACACAAATACTTGCTTACCGCGCGTATGAATATCAGTAACAATAGCTTGATTAATGCAATCACCATTAAGAATGACTACATCTGTGTTAATTTCGTCAGCGAATGCACCTAATGTAAGTGGTATACTACCCAATAAGGTTCCTATTTTAACGTGCGGGCAAAGTGCTTTAAATTCGTGTAATGCACAGTGGTCAAAAGAGGTAACTAAAAAATCATCATATGACCATCCCTTTTGATCTACATATTCTTCTATCAGTGCGACAACCAGTGGTGTTACCTGACGGTTCTTGAGTTCGATATCGATTTTTACTCGGCGGTTCACACAATCAAAGACTTCTTTTAATGTTGGAATACTGTGATTATTTTGCATTCGTAATTGATTAATTTCTTCTAATGATTTTTTGATAATGTACCCAGAGTGGTCGGTGAGTTTATCAACAAATTTATCGTGAAATACGACAAGTTCACCTGAAGCACACCGCCATACATCAAGTTCAATCATATCAACGCCAAGTTCTATTGCTTTTTCAAATGATGCAAGAGTGTTTTCTGTTTCATAACCGCATGCACCGCGGTGGCCGATGATCATGATGGCATGCGCAGAATGAACTGAGAGTGACAAGAGAAGAAACAGATAAGAGAGATATTTAAACATTATTAACCTTTTGGTAATGTAGGATACAGATTGTTTTTAAAATAATATATTTTCGTAAAAAAATAAAGTTTCAGGACATTCTTACTCTTTTATGCAATACTTGAAAGACAGTTTACTACAACGATTTTTCAGCACTTTTTTCTTATTTCACGGGATCATGAGATCATGCAAGATTCATTTTTTTCTAAATACAAGCGTCCAATTTTTTTTGTACTTATGTTCTGCGCTATAGCATTGTTTTATTATTTTGTTCGTAGTTATATCACTGTAGAAAGTTTGCAAAAACATGGTCAGTATTTATTTGCATTTATTGAACGCCATCAGGTTGTTTCAGTGATTGTATATATTTTATTTTTTGCTGCTGTCATTGCCGCATCATTACCCATGGTTGGCCCTCTTGCTATTGCGGGTGGATATTTGTTTGGAATGATCCCGGGTTTTTGTTACGGCCTTCTTGCAACAACACTTGGCGGCTTGAGTGCCTTTTTAGCTTTGCGTTATTTTATGTCAGGAGAGGCGTTAGAAAAAAAGAGAAAAAAGTTTGCAAAAATGGAGCGCAAAATTAAAGAAAATGGCATAAGTTATTTGTTGATGCTTCAGTTGCTATCAGTTGTTCCTTTTTTTGTTATTAATACTGTTGCAATATTAGCCAACGCATCTGTTTTTACTTTGGTTTGGACTACAATTGTTGGCAGCGCACCCGGGTTACTTCTGTATACTTTTGCGGGGAAACAATTACGAATGATTGGTTCTTTTGGCGATATTTTTTCTCCGGGCGTTATTGTAGCACTTCTGCTTCTTATTGTGGTGATATTTGTAGTGCCCAAATTGCTCAAGAAGTTTAAAAAGAGGATTTATTGAATAGCCATCAGGATCAGCAATTACTTATGAACAGAAATGTAAAACATATATACATTGGTAGGCATGTATTTAGTGTATTATCAGTGTTTATCTTTTTCTTTTTTATATATCGTGTCTTGATGTACACTCTCGTTTTATTACTCTGTATTGTAGTGGTTGTTTTTTTGCAAAGATGTGCGCAGAGATTTGGCGGTCGTTTATGGCGACGTTAAACAACATAACTTTATATACGAGGTACCAATTAATGGAATTCTTGAAAAAGGAATTTTACAAAAAACTAATTTTTACAGCACTGTTAATTGGTGCTATTGTTTTATTACGTTTTTCAGGAGTTGGTGATTATTTTACACTCGAAAAATTTAAAGAACATCGTGAATGGTTTATACAGATGGTACAAGGACGTTATGTCCTTTCATCTTTTTTGTATATTCTTTTTTATACCATTGGTATGGCATTTTCTTTTCCCAGTGCCAGTCTATTTACATTAGCTGGCGGTTTTTTATTTGGCTTTATACCGGGTGCGATATACAGTTGCATTGGTGCAACCTTGGGGGCAGCAATTGCATTTTCATTAGTACGGAATTTTGTGGGGAATCGTTTTCAAAAAAAATATGCAAAACAGCTTGAAACATTTAACAAGTCGCTTGAAGAAGATGGTATATCATTTTTACTTTTTGTTCGTTTGATTGCCGTTATTCCCTTTTTTTTGATAAACATATGTGCAGGGTTTAGTAATGTTTCACTATGGACCTTTGTA